>JBAWXD010000196.1:0-7044 GCA_037144275.1 Paludibacter sp.
ATACATCGGATTTTGAGCCATCGAGGTAGTTTGAAATTTCCTGATCTTGTTCAGCATTTTCGTCTATTAGCTTTTTAATGGCTTTTTTCAGGTATTTATTTAAAAAGACCTGTAATCTATTAACTGTACCTTGAGTAAGTTTTTTTTTAGATCCTGATCTAAATTACAAATTAGAGTATCCGTAATTTGTTCTGGTCTTACATCTTTCCAATATTTCTTTAAAACATTTGTATCAGTCTTATATAACATGATAGAATTAAGCTCAAGGTGGGCTTCTTTTTTTATACATTCATTTATAAAGTCTGAAAAGGTTTGCTTATCTTTGCGGGAAGTAATATTTAATAATTCTTTAAACGTAAAAAACTGTCCTGGCGTTTCTTCGTATTTATATGCACGTTGTTCCAGTTCCCGGAGTTTGGTTTTAAGAACATTATTAATAGTTGCTGTGTTTGGGTGTTTGTTGGTAACGATCTGTTTTGCAGAATCTCAATATTCTGGTTCAACAAAAACTTTGGTTCCTGTGGTACGATAGCGGCGTTGAGAATAACACTCTATAAGTACTTCTGTTTTGGTCGTTCTTTCATCTGTTTGCTTAGCAATTAATTTGAATTGCATAATAGTATTATTTATGAAAGTTATAATCAAAATGTATCATTATCATTATTATATCATGGTACAAATGATGGTACAAATATAGTATTTTATATTCATATATATACACTATTATACTTTTTAAATTTATTAAACATATTGATATTCAGATATATAGTATTTATTATATTCTTATATACTCTATTAGTATTTTATTTTTTATAGTTCATTACTTTTGCTGTATCATTCATTAAAGGATATTTTTTCATTCTAAATATTACAATGAAGCCAATCATCTCACCCGTTGATAGGGAGATTTTAAAAAGAGAACTGACTGAAGATAAATTTCTTCGTCCTACTAACAAGGCGCACAATGACATTTATGTTATTACAGCGCATAATTCGCCCAATTTAATGCGCGAAATAGGTAGGCTTAGAGAATTGTCCTTTCGTTCGAGTGGTGGCGGTACGGGTGAAGAGATTGATCTTGATGAATATGATTTTATGGATAAACCATATTATCAGCTTATTGTTTGGGATCCTACAGGAGAAGAAATAGTTGGAGGGTATCGTTATTTAGCCGGTTCTGATGTAGATTTAGATGAAAATGGACAACCCAAATTCGTAATGTCGCATTTATTTGTGTTCAGTTCACTTTTTATAGACAACTACCTGCCATATACGATTGAACTTGGTAGAGCCTTTGTTCAACCCGATTATCAAACATCTAAAATGGGTATGAAAAGCCTGTTTGCCCTGGATAACTTATGGGATGGACTTGGAGCACTAACTCATTCCGTTAAGAATGCCCGCTATTTTATTGGGAAAGTGACTATCTACGAACATTATCCTGTTGTCGCCAGAGAATTGATTTATGAGTATATGTATCGGTACTTTCCTGATCCAGACAAAATGATAATTCCAAAGGACATCATTCACGTCAGTCAGAAATCAAACTTAATTGCCAGGCAACTTTTTGCTGACGATGATCATTCATCAGATTATAAAGCCCTTCAAAAAGCTATTCGGCACGAAGGAGAGACCATCCCTCCCTTATTTCATGCCTATATTGGCTTAAGCCATTCGATGCGTTTTTTTGGATCTATATTCGATCCTGATTTTGGCTCTGTATACGAAACAGGCATTATGATTACAATAGCTGATTTGCTTGAAACCAAGCAAAAAAGATATATTGAACCCTACAGGGTGTATGTAAAAAAAGTGCTTGCTGATCGACGCGCAGCAAAGAAACTGCTGAAGGAAAAGAAACTGGTTGAAAAAACAGCGAAAAAGTCGGATCGGAAGAAAAAGACAAAACCGTAATTGGAATTTTGAGAAATCTATTATTTTAGAATAATAAGTTCTATTAATTGAGCTTTGTCCGTTCTATCTCTCTTAAACTTTCCATTTTCTTTTTGGCAAGAAATCCATAGATATCCTCTAAATGTTCGGTAACTTTTTGATTTCCAAATTCATAAATCTTCGTTATCAATCCATCCAAAAAATCCCGATCATGTGAAACAACGATAAGTGTACCATCAAAGTCAACCAAGGCTTGTTTCAGAATGTCCTTGGTTTTCATATCGAGGTGATTCGTTGGTTCGTCAAGAATTAACAAATTAACCGGTTCCAATAAAAGCTTTATCATCGACAATCGCTGTCGTTCACCACCCGAAAGCACTTTGACCTTTTTGAATGAATTATCACCTCCAAACATAAAAGCACCCAGTAAATTCTTAATATTATTCCGAATGTCACCGACAGCCACATCGTCAATCGTTTGGAAAACAGTAAGGTTTTCATCTAATAATGAAGCCTGATTTTGAGCAAAATAGCCAATTTTCACATTATGCCCGAGCGTAAGTTTGCCTTCATGTTCAATTTCTTTCATAATGGCTTTTACCAAAGTCGACTTGCCTTCACCATTTTTACCTACAAAGGCAATTTTCTCACCCCTTTCAAGCATAAAATTGGCATTCGAAAAAATCCTTTTCTGTCCATACATTTTCCCCACATTTTCGCTCGTAACAGGATAATTTCCCGAACGTGGTGAAGGTGGAAATTTAAGTCTTAAAGCTGAAGTATCTTCTTCGTCGACTTCCAAGATGGGTAATTTTTCAAGCATTTTCACACGTGATTGTACCTGAAGTGTTTTGGAATAAGTTCCTTTAAAACGTTCTATAAACTCCATATTATCCGCAATCATTTTTTGTTGCTCGTCAAACTGCTTTTGCTGTTGCTCACGGCGTTCCTTTCTCAACTCAAGATAATGTGAGTATTTGGCTTTATAATCGTAAATACGCCCCATAGTAACTTCAATAGTACGGGTTGTAATATTGTCAACAAAAGCTCTGTCGTGTGAGATGATAACTACTGCTTTCGCTGAATTAACCAGAAAATCTTCGAGCCATTGAATGGATTCTATGTCGAGGTGATTGGTTGGCTCATCAAGTAAAATCACATCAGGCCGACGAAGCAGTATTTTAGCTAACTCGATGCGCATTCGCCAGCCTCCACTAAATTCGGCCGTTTTACGACTAAAATCTTCACGCGAAAAACCTAATCCAAGGAGTGTTTTTTCAATGTCAGCATCGTAATTTATTTCTTCGATGCTGTAAAACTGTTCACTTAAGGCCGAAACATTTTCGATTAGCTCCATATAACTATCAGATTCATAATCTGTTCGGGTAGTTAGTTCGAGGTTTAATGCTTCAATTTTCTTTTCCATGTCGTTGATGGCAGAAAAAGCCATAGCTGTCTCATCAAACACAGTTCGGTTATCTTCGAGCAATAGATGCTGTGGGAGATAGGCGATTATGGTTTCTTTCGGGTATGAAACTGAACCTCGTGATGGCTCACGGGTACCGGCAAGAATTTTCAACAAGGTAGATTTTCCGGCACCATTTTTCCCCATCAGGGCGATACGGTCTTTTTCATTAATAACGAAGGAAATATCCGAGAAAAGTATTTGTCCGCCAAATTCGACGGTAAGTGCATCAACAGATAACATTTATAATTTATAATTCACAATTGAAAATTGGTAATTGGTAATTTAAGCGTGCAAAAGTACATAAAAAAAACTTTCCATCGCGTGACTGCTGAGTCACCCGACAGAAAGTTATATTAGGTTTGGGATATATTAAATTGCAATCTTCGTAATCAGGTTACCGGCTTTAAGTATATAGACCTCATTTTTAGGCAAATCTCCTAATTTAATGACCGTTCCCGTCGGAATAATTGTTCTGATAGTTTGACCCAAAAGATTATAAATGTACAAGGTTGTTTGGACAGTCGGTAAATAGACAGTCACATCACCTGTTTTTTCTACTTTTACAACCAATTTGGATTTATAAGGATAGGCAGTTGTCAAAACTGAAATTGTATTTGAAAAATCAGTAATGTTTTCGTAATGAATACTCTTGTCACTTGCCTTAATTTTATAGAAATATTCTGTTCCGGGAATAAGGTTGCTTAACGTATCAGTATTTGATGTTACCCAAACATCTTGCTGTACGTAATTGATTTGTTTTGGAGAACCAACTGTAACATCGTCGAAAGTGATAGGTCCGACTCCTTTATAATAAGTAAAGCGAAAACAATTAAATCCTTTTGATTCAGGGAATGTATAGGATTTATTTTTCTCATTTAAGGTCGTTGAAACAGATATACTGTCGAGTTTTTCCCAAACATTTTGATTATTTAATGCCTGAACCAGAAATCCACCATTGTAAGCTCCCATCGATCGAATATAAAATGAAAGCGAAGTTAATGGTAGGATAAATTTTTCGGTTTGAAGAAATTCTCCTGTATTCTGAAATTGAAGTGAAGGTGGATTATCGCCACTATAAACAGCAGAATTGGAGATTCCTGAAGCAGTTATTGACCATCCGGCTGGAGCAGTAATTCCGTTGTCGAAAGTCTGTTTTGTGCTTGATTGCCCTTCAGACAAATTATAAACAGTCAGGTAATATTTCGCCGCTTTCCCAATTGAATCTGATACTGAATTCCAGTTAGCAACAAAACCGGTAAATGAATTATTTGTTGCTTCAGTTGCAACCGGAGCAACAACATAAACTGGTCTGGTTGAAGTACCTGAAATAGAGGCATCAGCATAGTCCCCCGAAATAGTAGAAGCAATAAATGTATCGTAATGAATATCGTGGTAAGATGGAACAGTAGGGTTATACCGAATTTGAATATTGGTAGTTGTAACTGTTGAATCAACCGGAATAAGGGTGATAGTTTTGCTCCAGGCAGTTGAAGGATCGGATTCCTTTTTCATTTCAAACTGAACTCCTGATTTGAATGCAAGATTTATTGGACTTTTTAATTTTGTTCCGCTAATTGTGGCTATCTGAACTGCAGAAGGTGTCCCCTGTACAGTTTTATAGGCGAGAATATTTTGAATTAAAGTAATATTAGATGCAAAATGAAACTGAATAATTCCGTTTGTCTCTCCAATACTTACCAGTGGCTTTTTCAGGTTAGTTCCGTTTCGTAAAATTGGATTAAAAGCAGTCACATTGGCTGTTCCGGGATAAGGATCACCGGATAAAGTCGGATCGAGGGATGTGGTTTCAGTGATAGCAATTCCATCAGCCTCCACAATATCAACACCCATTGCATTCGGATCATTATTCGGACCATTACTTGCCCATGTAGTTGGGTTGTAAAAAATATGATAAACAATCATACCGTGTCCATATAAATACTTGTCCCATCCTGTTAGCTGCCTGTTTTCCAGTAAAAAATACTCCGGCGAAGTAGCATCATTAGCTAATAGATTCCGATTCCCACTTGCTGAAATAAGATAAGCTTTATTGCTTGTTCCCAAATTAGTCAAAGTATAATCACCAGCAACTTTTAATTCAGTTGGAACTAACCAACTCAAAAAATAGCGGTCGTAGGCACAATAAGTTGGAGGAGTTCGACCATAATTCAAATAGGCTCCATAATCCATTATATTCCAAACAGACAAGGTATGATGATCTGTTCCCGATGTAACATAATAATCATCTAATCCAATTACATGACCAAATTCATGGCAAAAAGTACCTATACCACACATATTCGAACCATTGTTTCCTCGTAATTCTGATGTACAGGCATAATGAAAAACACTTACCCCATTGAATTTTGTATTGTAATCATTCAAATTCCACTTATGTGGCCATATCGAATTTGCCGGACCACCTTCCGCTTCATTGTAACCAGCATAGTAAATAAATACATTATCAACAATTCCATTTTTGTCTGTATCATATTGTGAGAAATCTACTAAACCTGCAGCTTTTGTACAAGCATCAATAACCATTTGCTGTGGATTTACATCATTTCCATTTGCATCATTAGCGCCATAAAATGCCATAGTATTATCCAGTGTAACCGGTCCAATCACATCAAATTGAGGGTTAAAAATACCCGATGATGCATCATGAAAATAATCCTTAGCTGAACCTGTTCCGCTATTTGTTGCGTAACCACTCTGATTAAGAAGATTGCTATATGCTGTTTGCGGAGTAGCAGTTACAAATTTTATATCCGAGAAATTCACTAAAATAACTAGAGATTTTGGGGTGCCTGTAAGTGGATACGCTTTTTGTCTTCCGCTTGATGAGATTGTGCTTTTTGAGCGCATAATCTTTTGCAATTGACTTGTTTTACTCAAATCGGGATTAGATTGTAGTGTTAAAACAAATTTTCGTTCAATTCCTGATCGTTTTTCAATATCGTTTGCCTTTAATGCAGTTGAAATAAATTTCCCATTCACATCGAGTTTTGCATAATTAAGAATTCCTGCCTCATTCTCCATTACAAGATATCCATCAACCGTGGTTTTATAATTGAAGAATTCATCCCCATGTAGCCTGATATTAATGTCCGATCCATCAGGTTGTGTAATTTTCACCGGAAAAGGAGTCGCAGGGATTGAAAATATTCGTGTAGTAATTAAAAGTACTGCTAAAAGTATATGTATTTTTCTCATTTAATGGTTTGTTAAGTTTGCAAACTTACAAAAAATCTCCGGAAATCTAAAGAATAAACGTTTTAAGTAGATAAATAATAAGTAGACAAGTATATTTTTAATATTTTTAATTTAAAAGTCGCTTATTCAAAAGTAAATGAAAACAATGAAAGTGTAATTCAATCACAACAGAATTTTACAGGATTGCAGATTATAGGTTAGAATATATTTGTGAAAAATCACTATTTTTTGCAGCTAACTGTTTGAAAATTCACAAAATCGAGCTATCTTTGCACTACAATTGCGAAAATAGCTCTTTGCTAGAGCACGACCTTGCCCAAAAGAACAGACACGAAAAACGACCTTGGCAAGGGAATTTAGAAAAAGAGTTTTCTGATTATCAAAAATAAATTGCGAAAATAGCTCAGTTGGTAGAGCACGACCTTGCCAAGGTCGGGGTCGCGGGTTCGAGTCCCGTTTTTCGCTCA
>JBAWXD010000197.1:0-7032 GCA_037144275.1 Paludibacter sp.
TGGTAACAAATAACCCGGTGTAGCACGGTCGTTCACTCTGAAAGATGTAACTAAAGGCTCATATACAAAACAATCTTTCCGTTTGGCTATTTGCAGACTGAAATAACCCAAATCATCGGCAACAATCTGAATCACCTTGTTTTGTAAATTTGTATAGACATATCCAAAGTTAAGTAATTCATTGTCGTAATGCTTTTGCTGTGGCATTCGAAGAATACGCCCCACGGTTTGAATTCCAAAAGTAGGATTGCCAATTTCCCTGAATATTATCAGCACAGCTGCACGGGGACAATCCCAACCTTGCGAAATGGCTTGTTTGAAAATCAACACCTTTTGCATAGCATTTGGTCTTTCAATATCGTCAAGGTTTATTTTATCCTTGCTGTCAGAAAGCCAAACCGATAGTAAGTTATTTTGAGTAGTAATACCAAACTCTGTATCCAGAAACGCTTCCATATAATCACGCTTGGTTTTGTCATCATCAGTCAGTGTGGCTTTATCGGAAGGTAACTGAATCAACAAAAGCGGATTAATATCTATTCCGGCATCCTGATAGGCTTTAGCAATTTCATCACGCTTGTGCATAGCTTTGCGTAATAGATGCAGTTCCAGTGCCTGACCACGTTGTTCATCTTCCGATAAATCGATATTTAGCCTTACCCCTTTTTTAATCATTTGGGCAGCTACCACTTTTTGTCGTGAAATAACCACATTCATATCCGGCTGATTATTTGGTGTAGCCGTCACCGATATTTCTATTTTTGCATCAATCAGTTTCAACACTTTTTTAGCTTGTTCGCCTGTAAATGCAGAAAGATGGGCTTCGTCAATAATCACTACTATTTCTGTGCCTTGTGCTGCTGTTCGATGTATCAGTGTATCAAGATTATAGTTTTGCTCATTCTCTTTCCTAAAGGTATTTTTCTCTTTATCCACGCTGCTCCAGTTGATAAAAAGCAAATCTTTAGCTTGTAATTCCGTTTCTCCCGAGAGATCATCTATTTGTAAGGTTTTTAAATCGTTCAATTCGCTGTAAAAACCTTTCAAAGCCGCATAACTCTGTAAGTGAAGTGTGTTGGGAGCTAACCAGATAAAAGCCACATCGCGCGGTAAGTTAGGGCGCAAGGTCAATTCTTGCACCAATTGTGAAAGATAAGCTGCCATAGTAACCGTTTTACCTGCTCCTGTCGGAGCTTTCAGTAACATTTGAATCCTGCGGTTGGGCATTTGCAAGGCATCGCAGGTATATTCTATCAACCGTTCAACGGCTTTCTCCTGATAATCTTTTAGAATGTGCATATTTTAGTGAGTTTCAATTTTACGTCGTGAAACGACAATATATCTTAGCCCAATGGCAACGCCTTGGGATGTTTATGTTCAAAATTCATTTTTGCGCCCTGAAGGGGCAATATAAAATTATCTTGTTGTATGTTGCCCTTTCAGGGCGAAACCACAATCCTTAATCATTTGACCCAAGGCGATGCCTTGGGCTAGATTTTATTGGGCTTTCAGCCCATTTCATTTTCATCATCTCTCAATTCTGCATTTGCGTCTACAAAACTTACCGGTGGTTTTTTATCCAATTTCAGGGTGCGGAATGTAGCTCGGTACGCATTGTAAATGGCATCAGGCAAAGGCACAGGATCTATTTTGTCGGCTACTGCATAAAAATCATCTACAATAATTTCCGTTTCGTGACCAAAGGCGTAAATCTTTACTTTCTCAGACAAATCAGTTCGCGAGGCTATCCAGTTACTTAATAATTCAGTCGTTTCTATCTGAGTACGACTGTGATAAATCACCACCATATATTTACCCTGTTCGTTACTATATATGCTGCATTTGCTGCGGTCGAAGCCTTCGACTTCTGTAATATCCAGATAACAGTCTTCTTTAATTTGCAATAGGTTAGTGGACAATACTGTAAGTTTACGGCGGTTAACTTCGGTTTTGGCACTATCTACAAAATCGACCTGATAATAACGAAGATTATTGTTAATATACCCTTGAACCTTTGAGGATTTCGTATTATATCCACGTATTACATTTTGGATCCTTTTATAAGTTGTTTTTTGACAAATTCCATTTTCATTGTTTGTTGCTAAAATAACTTTACGATTACCATTATCTATAGAATTTAGTTCCAATGCCGCATGTAATGTAGATCCACTACCAGCAAAAAAGTCTAAGATGGTAGAGTTTCTATTTTCATTTGCCTTTAATATTCTTGTTAGTAACTTTAAAGGCTTTTTACCATTTTTGAAACCAACTCCCCCCTCAGCCTCTAATCCTGTTGTTTTAATATCAAACCAAAAGTCACCCGGATGAGTACTTAGATTTTCGTCTGCAAAAATTAATTGAACCCTAGGTTTTGATGATTCTGTTGAATATGTGGCTCTTACAAAATACAGCTTTCCATCTCTAATAGATCTGACAAAAAACAAGGGGTTCTTATTGACATTCTTCTTTTCTTCGGCTAGTCTTAATACTGAACTAGAAGTGGCACATTGACAAATTCTCCATGAATTGTCAAAATTGAATTGTTCTTTATCTTTTTTTATCTTTATTCCTAATTCATGATGTTTATCAGAAACGGATTTTAATTTTATTTTTTTCGCAATTTCATCTAGATATAAAATATCGTTATCATCAATTTCATCTTTAGAAGCAATATCGTTAACGGATAACCTATCCTCAAATTCAAAATTTTCCAAGTAAATATTATATTCGCTATCCCATTTACCTTTTGAAATATTCTCAAATTGAAAACCTTTTATACCAGTAGCTTTTGCTAATATTAAATATTCTTTATATTTCGGAATTATACCTAGCCTATATACACTACTCATCTTTAAACCACTTGCTTCACTCATTTTGACAACAATTATTTTTGTATTTCCATAAAATATTTTGTCCAATAATATCTTTAGTTGTGCAATCTCATTATCATCAATAGAAATAGCCATAAATCCATCAATGGTTAACAGCCTTTTTGCTATTCGCAATCGTTTATCCATAAATGATAACCATTTCGAATGTCGATATGTATTCTCTTTATCAACATAATCATCATTGTACTTAAAATCAGTTTTACCTTCTTTGTCTTTGTTTCCTGTATTGTAGGGTGGGTCAATATAGATTATATCAATTTTACCTTCGTGCGTAAAAGTCAGTGCAGTAAGCGCATGGAGGTTATCACCTTCAATAAGAATATGGTTGGGTGGATTGTTTGGTGATAGTTTTTCTTTTATTATTTCTTCTTTTACCTCAGAAAATAAAGAACTTTGATGTGGTATATTATTCTTATTCTGTTCATTATCTAATTCTGAAAATTCGGATTCAGACAAGATTCTACGTTCCACCACTTCACGTAATACAGGCAATTTAGTACGTAACAATTCTTCGGCTGCTTCGGGATTATCTTCCCAAATCAGTCCGTATTTCTTTGTATCATTGAGTAGTTTCACCAATTCGGCACGTTCTGCATCGGTCAGTCCGTCTAGCTGTTTAATTTTATTCAGTAAGTTTTTTTTGAAATCTTTTGAAGATGTATCCGGGAGAGTAGAAGAAAGGTCAGCCATTGTGGTGGATTTAGAATTTATGGTTTTAATTTGTTCCACCAATTGCTCAAGAATAATCCACAAAAAAAGCGTGGACTAAATCCTTACCCGCCACCAAGCCCCTGAGAAGGCCACATGCAAACGATAAGTCAAAAGCCCACGCCGTTGGCGTGAGCATTTTGCTTATTGAATCTGTTTGCATGTTCGCTTAGGGAAATTTCTCAGGTTTCTGGTGGCGCGAACAATAGCAGAATGCTATTTAATTAATATGTTGAAAATTGTTTTTTGATTATGTAGAGACGTAATGCTTTGCGTCTCGTTACTAGTTTAATTAATTGAGAGACGCTAAGCATGGCGTCTGTACATTTTTTTTGTTAGCTGCAAAGATATACTGTTTTCATGTTTTAAACAATAGCTGAGATATACAATTCCAATTTTCTTTATTGTACCTCTGTGTTAGCTCTGTGCTTCTTAGTTACTAATACTGTCCATCGTCCGATGACCGTCCGATGACCGTCCGATGCAACACTGTGATAATTAAGTGCTGCCTCTGTGATTATTCTATGATTTATTTGCTGTATATTTGCACCTAATTTATCATTAACCATTAATTTAGTTGCTCGTTTCAGCTCTTCTACCTTTGGTAAAATATCCGGCAAACACGGCACAGCCGTAGCTGCTGTTCGTAAAGATGGTTTGTGCATTCTGAAGGAATATAACGTGGCTTCCAATCCCAATACAGCCGGGCAAAAGAATCAGCGGGCTAAGTTTGGTTTTGTAATGAAGCAACTCAATTGTTTACGCAGTGTGTTTACCCGTAACTTTGGCGGACAATATGGCATCAATAAAGTGGTGGCTAAAGCCATGAAAACGGCTGTTTCAGGCGAATTTCCTGATTTCAAACTGGATTATGCTAAACTTGAAATAGCTTCAGGTAGTATATACAAGACTTCGGAGTTAAAGATGGAGAGAATAAGTGAAAAATCACTGCTGCTAAGTTGGAATACTTATTTAATGATGAATAGCTCCCCAACAGATAAAGTGAATCTGGTATTGTTGAATACTCAAACCAAATTTGTATTGGAACGCTACGAATGTACAATGCGGTCAGAAGGAAAAGTTGAAATACAGATACCTCAAAGTTGGATTAACAATGACATTCACGCCTGGATATATTTCTCGTCAACCGATGGAAAAACAAACTCCACAAGCCAACATATCAATTTTTAATCTGCTTACTATTTACTGTTTACTTTTTACTGTTTACTTTTTGCCGTTTGCTGCTTGCTGCTTACAGCTAACTAAATAATCCTGTATATCTCCATGATATGTTTCAAAATATCGTCGAAATCAATTTTCAGGTCGATTAGTTTGCCTGAATGAACGTCAAAAACCCACCCATGAACTGTTAGTTCGCGTTCGAAATAAGCTTTCTGCACGTCGGCAGTTTTAATCACATTCACACATTGTTCCTGCACATTCAGTTCAACTAAGCGTTTATAGCGTTCATCTTCCACGTCAATATTGTTCAGTTCGTCTTTATGCAAGCGGTAAACATCCCGAATACTACGAAGCCACGGATTAAGGATACCCAGGTCTTTCGACTGCATGGCAGCCTTGATACCACTGCAATAATAATGTCCGCAAACAATGATATGCTTTACTTTCAGATGCGAAACGGCATAATTCACCACCGACATGGCACTCAGGTCGTTGTTCGACACCATATTGGCTATATTTCGGTGAACAAAAACCTCACCAGGCTTCACTCCCATTAGTTCTTCGGCAGTAACCCGACTATCGGAACATCCAATATACAGGATTTCAGGATTTTGTCCCTGTGAGAGATTGCTGAAAAAATTTTGATCAATTTGAAGCTTTTCGGCAATCCACTTTTCGTTATTCTTAAAAATCTGTTCTATATTCATTGTTTGTTTATTGGTTAATTAGTTAATTTGTATATTATCACATTGGCACATTAGCACATTAGCACATTGGCACATTAGCACATTAGCACATTGGCACATTAGCACATTGGCACATTATCCTGTAAATCCAATCGCCCCGGCAATAGCATTGACACAACGCAATAATTCAATTAATATTTTATCGGCTTCCGTTTGATTTCCTTCGGCCGAAAAGTTACGCCATTTTTTCAATAAATAAACCTGTTGCTTGTGAAGCGAACCCATGGCTTCCGATCGTAATAGTGTTGAATAATAATGATTCTGACGTCTCATTACCAAGGGTTTATTCAGTAAAACATCGATCATTTTGCGGGTTTTATTCAACTCGCAAGTCAGAATTTCAGTTATTTCTTCAGCTTCAGGAACATCATTTGCCAGCGAGGCATACAATCTAAAAATCTGCTCGTCGGACGATGCCAGACTTGAATCGATATTGGTCAAGACATAGCGAATAAATGGATCACTCAAAACAGCTTTGCGTAGTCTCTCAAACTTTAGGGGTTCGTTATCAAGCATTTTCTCTAAAGTCGTACCAACACCATACCAACCGGTAATATTGAAACGACACTGACTCCAACTGAAAACCCAGGGAATGGCACGTAAATCAGCTAAACTGCGCGTTCCGGTTCGACGTGAAGGACGGCTTCCAATTTTACTTTGTTCAATTGCGTCAATGGGTGTTGCTTTTTCGTAGAACTGAATGAAACCTGGCATTTGTGTCAGCTTTTTGTACACAATCATGCTTTGATTGGCCATATAGTTTAGTTCTTCCGATAGTTCATGTTTATAATTCTGTGTATTTTGTGTCAATAAGGTTGCTGCGAGTGTTCCGGCAGTCAGTAACTCGATATTGTAAACTGCATTGATTTTATTGGCATATTTGCGCTCAATAGTTTCACCCTGCTCGGTAAGACGAACATCACCATTTACAGCTCCGGGTGGTAAAGCACGTAAGAACCAGTGTGTCGGACCTGCACCACGACTAATAGAACCACCTTTGCCATGGAAAAAACGTATTTTCACATGGTGTTTACGACCAATTTCCAACAGTTTTGATTGAGCTTCATGCAAATACCATTGACTGGCAAAAATACCACCATCCTTGTTACTATCACTATAACCAATCATCACTTGTTGAACCATTTCGGCTGAACCGGAGCTTGTTTGTTGTAGTTTCAGACTGTTTATCGTAATAGGATGTGAAAGAAATGCATCTAGAATCAGGGGACTTTCTATCAGATCTTCGATGGTTTCAAAAAGCGGTACAACGGGAATTTGAGAAGCAAGACCTGTAGAAGTTTTTAGCATCAAACCCGCTTCGCGTTCAAGCAAATAAACTACCAACAAATCGGAAACATTACGTGTCATGCTCACAATGAGCGAGCCGATGGCAGCTTCACTGTATTTTTTACTATGTTCATAAACAACACGATATGCTTCAATGGAAGCTTTTGCTTCATTTTCAAGTTCGGTACCTGCTAAAGTAAAAGGTCTGCTCGAATTCA
>JBAWXD010000198.1:0-6940 GCA_037144275.1 Paludibacter sp.
AGAGATGACAGCAACAATTTCTTTGCCTGTCAGAATAGGGATAGAGATGATTTCGCGTGGTATCAATTTTCCACTCACCGCATGAAATAAAAAGCGGGTATCCAGGGGGATTTTTTCTACGGTTTGAATTTTGCCGGTCGAAAGTACTGATCCAAATTCACCTTCAAAATTGCTGGCTGCAAATGATTTCCGCGCTGAATTATCCATACCAAAAGAATGGAAATGTTCATATTGTTTTTTATCATCGCTAAGCAGATAAATGGCTGCCAATTGTGAATTTGTATTTTGTGCAAGTGCCGGAAGCAAGGATGCAAAGAAATTTTTAGGGTCTTCCTGAGAAAGCATTAATTCGGCAATTTGAGCTGTTTTATCGCGCTGCTCAGAGTTATCCTGAATGTTTTGAACCATTAGGTTAAATGAATTTGACAGTTCTCCGAATTCATTTTTTGAATTCAGATTACTTCGGGCATTTAAATCTCCGGCTTTAAAGCGTTTTGTTGCATCCGAAATTTCTCTAATAGAATTACTGAAATTAGTGATCAAAAAATAGCTAATCAATACCATTAACAGCAGAATAGCAAGAACCAACAATATCATTTGTCGGTTTAGGCTGTCTTTCTCTTGCTGTGAATTCAGGTATAATTCTTCCGCTTTTTTACTCGCAAACTCGTCAATATCCCGTATTTCTTTCTTCAGATGCTCTCTTAATACGCCTACTGAGCCTGAGGGTGACAGATTTGCAATCACTTTTTCCTGTTCTCCCTTATTATGAAGGTCAATATTTTCTTTATTCGCACGATTCCATTTTATAAAACTATCTTCAACTTCATCAATATCCTTTTGTAATCCCAAATATTGGCTTCTGAGTATTTCAATTTGATTAAGTACATCAATTTCATTCTTTAGCATTTCATCCTGTGCTATTTTCTTCTCCATTTCGGTTGTCGCAACCAAAATGTCCCTGAAATCGACACGGATAGTGAGCACATCAGCATTTAAAGCGCCTATTGCCTGTCGTACTTTCAAGGGATGATTATATAGGGTCTCTGTCTGTTGATGTAATCGGTTAGACTGCTGATAAGCCACTAAGCCCAATGAGATGATAAAAATCAACATAATACTAAAACCCAAACCCAGCTGAGTTGGGATTCTTAAATCTTTTATTTTCATACTCTTTATTTTTTATCGTCCATCCTGTCTTAATGGGATGGTCGCGTTATTTCTCTTTTTTTTATCCGTCAGACAGTTGTTTGCCGTCGAATGGATATCTTTCAAACTGTAAATATTGCCGACTGAGGATATACTTCCCGAAATCCGTACTTCAACAATATTTCCCGTTCTGTTTCGCCTGTTATCAGAAATCCATTGGCAGAAAGGCTATTCCTTAATTTCTTTAGTATTTTTTTTCTGAATTCAGGTTTATAGTAAAACAATACATTGGCACAGAAAATGATATCGAAATCACCAAAAATTGATGATGGTGGACATGAATATTGTTTATCGAGCAAATCAAAGCATGAAAATTCAATATTGCGTTTCAATTTATTTTTCACAGAATAACCATCAATATATTTGTCGAACCAACGCTGCAATCGTTTTTGAGTCAGAAGTCCAGTCTCAAATTGATGATAATTTCCCAGTTTTGCTTTTTCTATCTGATTTTCAGAGCTATCGGTTGCAAAAACCCTGTAATTAATATTTTCGGCCTGCGAACATTCCTTTAAAAGCATTACTAAACTATAGGTTTCTTGCCCCGAAGCGCAAGCGGCCGACCAAATCCTGATTTCTTTCCGGCCAGATTCATCATTTTTGTAAATAATGGATGGCAAAATAATTTTCTCCAATACCGAAAATGTAAGTGGATTCCGAAAGAATTCGCTGTAACTAATTGACAATGAATCAATAAAATCATCTGTTTCTTCAGCTGAGCGATTCAACAATTGATAATACTCCGCTTCCGATTTACAGTTTTTTTCGACAATCTTAGCTTGCATTGTTTTATTTAAAAACATTTCATCGTATTTCGAAAGGTCTATGCCTTGTAATCGAAAAAGCAAATCAGTTATTTGTTGGTTTTTTGCTTTCATTGAGTACTTATTCCACTATCTTATATTTCGGCTTCTCTCCTGAAACCACAAGCAACTCATTAATCTCTTTTTTCAGATCAATCATAGCAAGTTCCCGGCCAACTGTCAGATTGTAAAAACGAGTCATCTCAGTCATTTTTTCGTTAAGTTCCTGTTCAATATTTTTCCTTTCAGTAATATCCTGAATAGTTCCCACCATGGCAGTTATCACATTATTTTCAATCGTCAACTCTCCTAAACCCAATACCCAATGGATTTTGCCATCTGAAATGCGTGAAATTCTATATTCCTTGTTAAACCGTTGTTTTTGTCCAAGCACCTGATTTGCAAAATAATCATTCATCATTTCACGGTCTTCTACTGCAACCAGTTCCGACCAATTTTGTATATTTCTGACATACTGTTTGTCAATACCAAAAATATCATCCAACACTTCGGACGAGCTCCACAAACCAGATGCTATGTCGAGATTGTATGAGCCAATTTTTGCGGCTTGTTGCGATTGTCTGAAGAATATTTCACTTTTTTGCAATGCATTTTCCGCCCGAATGCGTTCAGTTATGTCATTTGCTAAAACCATTTTTGCGTTTTTACCATTGAAAAGAATGTCATGTCTTATAATTTCTACCAAAATGAGTTCATTATTTTTTTTCTTGTGAATAAATACACCCGCATTTCGGATACCATTATCGGCAGATTGGACTGATTGTTTCAATTTTTCAAATTCCTCTTTAGGTCTTATATCCAAAATAGTCATCTTTGAAAACTCATTTTCGTCATAACCATATTTATCAACAAATGCATTATTTACAGAAAGAAATTCTAAAGTCTCTGTATCAAAAATTGACATAGGGATCGGATTCGTTTCAAATAACAATCTGTATTTATTTTCGCTTTCACGCAATGCTATTTCTGCTTGTTTGCTTTTGGTGTTATTTCGTACAATTGCCGTCACCTCATTTGTTCCACTTGTAATCATACGAGCCTCATAATTCTGCATTCCCATTTCTGGTATAGGTAATTGATATTCAAAGGTTTGAAGAGTCCCAGTTTCCAACGCGGTACGAATCATCGAGTCAACCAGATTGGCAAATTCGGGCGGTGTAATATCCCTGTTGCGTTTGCCGATTATAGATAAGTCTGATTGAGTATAAAGTTCCTTGTCATCCGCCATATAGTCCAGGTAAACGCCATCAGAATTAACACGGAACATCATATCCGGAATGGCATCAAGCATTGCCTGAGAACGTTGGTTGTTTTCTAGCAGTTTCTCCTCAGCTTTTTTTCGGTCAGTTATATCTTGAATAATACCAAATACAATTTTTTTATCTTTATCATAAACCGCTGTAGAATATATATCCTTTATCTCGCCAGTATCTGCTGTTTTAATTTTGAATTCAATATTATATGGTTCATTTTTTTCAATTAAATTTTTCAAAGCCTTATCTATTATGGCGCGATATTCCGGCTGCGGTCCTTGTTTGACAACCTCGTAATTATAAGAACTATCATTAAGCCCGCATATCTTATTCGCACCTTCCGAAAGATGCATTGTATTTGTGTCAAAATGAAACTCCCAGTTCCCCGATTTGGATGCTAATTCGGCTCTTCTCAGTCTTTCAGAGCTTTCTTTTTGTTGTTGATCTGCTAATTTTCGATCGACGTAAAGTGCTATCTGATTGGCAAAAAGTTCAACTATTTCGGGATTCTGTAGAGTTTCTTTTCTTGAGTAAAGTAAAGTAAAGTCCCCAATTACAATATTTTTCTTTTTAATTTGCACAATCCAAACCTCGCCGATATCAAACATTTTTGAGGTTACACGCACTATTTCTTTCGGTAAAACTGTTCCGGTTAATTCTGCAAGCGAATCGAATTTAGTAATTACTTTATGATTAATTTTCTTGTCTTTATTTGAATCAAATTCCCATTCTTTTTTTAGAAGATCAAATCCGATAATTGATTTTATTGTTTTTTGAATTGTATCAATACCTGAAATGGACACTGTCCTGAATCCGCTATGATTTTGATTAAGTATATTAAATGAGCAGTACTTTGCACATGAGACATCCAGAATAATATCCGAAATTTTCTTATAATCGATTATCTCTGAATCATTATCTATAAATTCGGAGCTTGCAAACAGAAGTTTGCTTAATATATCATGATTATTCTGTAATTTTTCTTCTGCCTGTTTTCGTTCAGTTATATCCTGAATAACACCAAACACAATTTTTTTATCCCTATTAAGTAATGCAGTAGAATGTATATCTTTTATTTCGTGTGTATCATTCGTTTTCATTTTATATTCCACATCATAAATCTCATTATTTTCAATAAGATTCTTTAAAGCTTCTGCCATCATTGGCCGGTATTCCTGCATTGCTATTTCCTGTATTTCTTTCAAAGAAAATTGACTCTTTGACAGTCCGTAAACTCTTAACGCACCTTCAGAGGCAAATAAAGTCTGTTTATCGAGATGTAGTTCCCAATTGCCTAATTTGGATGCTAATTCGGCTCTTCTCAGTCTTTCAGAGATTTCTTTTTGTTGTTGATTTGCTAATTTTCGATCGACATAAAGTGCTGCCTGATTGGCAAAAAGTTCAACAATTTCAGGGTTTTGAAGAATGGTTTCAGCCTCAAAATACAAGCAAAAATCTCCAATACGTTTGTTTCTTTTTGAGAGATTCACAATATCTATCTCTCCCAGATTCAGCGTCTTTTCTATTATCTTTGTAATTGTTTTGGGTAAAACTTTCCCAATTAAGTCCGGTAAATTTTCAAATCTCGTAATAATATTAGCTTTTATTCTTTCATCCCTTATCGGATCAAATTTCCAAACTTTATCTTTCATGTTATAGCCTATAAATTGTGCTGCACGTGAATAAATATCGTTCATTCCCGACAAAGCTACTGTTCTGAAATCAAGACCGTTTGGTTCGAACAAATTAAAAGAAGCATATTTTGCCCCTGTGATTTCCCTCATTTCTTCACAAAGGTTTTCGTAATCTATATCAATTCCTGAATCTTCAATTAATACGGAATTATTTTTAAGCAAAATATTTAATAATTCCTTGTTTTTTAAAATTTTTTCTTCTGCAATTTTTCGATCATTAATGTTGCGAAAGTTTATCAGTATAACTTCCATATTTTGATCAGCTAATAAATTGCTGAAGGTGCTTTCAATCCACAACCAATCACCATTTTTACGCTTGAACCTGTATTCGATGATCGGCACATAAGTCGAATCTTCGAACATTTTTGTCAGATGACCTAATACCATTGCTAAATCATCGGGGTGAGTCAGTTCATTTGGATGCATTGAGATCAATTCATCTAATTCATACCCAAACATTTTCAAGGCACTCGGACTGGCATATTGAAACATTCCATTACTGTTTAATAATACAAAACCATCGGGCGATTTTTCAATAATAGCTTGAAAATGCTTATTAACCCGAAGTACTTCATTCTCAGAATTTTTTATATCCTGAATGTCGAAGCATTGCCCTATATACCCGGTAAATTCACCTAAACTGTTATAGTTAGGGGTTCCCATATCTATCAACCATCTGTATTCGCCACTGACATGCTTTAAACGGTATTCCATACTAAATGCTTCGCGCTTATCAAAAGCTGTTAAATAAGTTTCCAAACAACGATCGAAATCAGCAGGGTGTACACCTTCAGCCCATCCGTTGCCAAGTTCCTGTTCTAACTTTCTTCCTGTAAACTTAAGCCAGGGTTTGTTGAAATAAGTACAGAGTTTATTTGTGTCGGATGTCCAGATTAGTGCCATACCATTATCTGCAAGTGCATGATATTGTGCTTCCTTTTCCACTAAAGCTCTTTCAGCTTGTTTTCGTTGGGTATTATCCTGTATTGATGATCGTAATCCTATTACATCGGCATTGTCAGAATAAATAATTTTGTCCATAATAAGGATAGATATTTTCGTTCCATCCTTCCTGACAAAATCTCTTTCGAAAGGCGTTGAACTAATCTGATGATTTTTCAACTTTTCCTTTATCACTTTTATCGAAAAAGCTTTATCGGCACTTAACTCCCATACAAATTGTCCTTTTAACTCTTCGAAAGTGTAACCAAGCATATTTAACTCGGTTTGATTCATACGAACAATTCGCCCTTCCAAATCAATTTCGTGATACCCGATTGGGGCATTTTCGAACAAGTCGATGTATTCAAGATCTTTTTGTGTATACTCCATTTCTCTTTTTTTACGTTCGCTTATTTCAGCTGCCTGATTGTTGTATCCGGTGAGGGCATCGGTTCCAACCAATGACTTATTAAGGTCAAATGTTACACTTTTTGAGGACTTAGCTAATTTTTTCATGGAAAAAAGGATAAAGAAAATTGCTTGTCAGATGTCATAGTTTCTCCTACATTTAGGGGTTAAAAATGTAAAATCTGATTATGTCTGGCAAATATAAGCATAATTAATTCTACCCTATACGCAATTCTTAGATAATTTGAAGTTAAATCTGTATTAATTACATTATTTTAAATAATAACACAAAGTTATTGTAAATCAATAAGTTGAAATGTAGTATAATGTAGTATATAATACTACAGTTATTAAATAAATATGCTACAATGCTAAATTTCAGTTAAAAATAATTGCTTTATCCTATTGGCTTAAGTGTTCTTCCATATCCAAAAATTGCTTTAAAAAATAGCAGGATTTCAAGTTAAAAGGTATATTTTCATTAAAATGGTAGACCAAAATAGAAATTATGTTATAAAACACAATATTAGTCCGCATTTAGTAGGTTTGAATTAAATAATGACTTATCTTTGCATCGTGATTTTTTCATAGTATTAGATTTAAGGTTAAC
>JBAWXD010000199.1:0-6924 GCA_037144275.1 Paludibacter sp.
CCTGATTGCCAATGAAAAAGGACTAAAATATATGGAAGAAAATTATAATAAATCGGAATAATAATTTAACAGATAAAGTATTGTGAAACAGTTTAAAAACAAAATGATTTGGGGAATAATAATGTTGTTATTGCCCGGTATTGCGCTAAATGCGCAGGATACGCTAAAAGTATCACTTTCGAAAGCCATAGAAATTGCGATGAGCAAAAGTCCCACCATTAAAGTGGCAAATAAAGAAATCACTCGTGTGGATTATTCTAACAAAGAGAAATTTGCAGCATTGTTCCCAACTATATCAGCATCAGGATCCTACCAACGTGCATTAAAAAAACAACGCATGTTTCTGCCTTTTAGTTTTGTACCGGGCACACCTCCGGATCCAAAAGGAATTGAAATCGGGGTTGATAATACCTTGAATGTTGGTTTAGGTGCATCTATTCCTGTTATATCTCCTACATTATGGGCATCTCTAGAGATGACTGATACCGATGCCAAATTAACATTAGAAATGGCTCGTTCATCAAAAATAGCCTTAATTAATCAGGTTTCTAAAGCCTATTATACAATTTTATTGACTCAAGATCAATATATGGTATTCAAACGAAGCTATGAAAATACAGCTGAAAATGCCCGAATTATACAAAATAAATTCAAACAAGGTACTGTTTCGGAATTTGAATGGATTCGTGCTGATGTACAGGTCAAAAATGCCCAATCAAACTTGGTATCTGCTCAAAGTGGAGTAAATATGAGTATTTTACAATTAAAAATGTTGATGGGGATGGATATGTTTACCGGGTTGAAAGTTGAAGGAAGTCTGGCTGATTTTGAATCTAAAATGTATGGTGATGTATTATCTATCGACACAACAGTTTTAAAGACAAACACTGATTTAAAACAATTTGATATCAAAACCAAACAATTAAATCATGCTCTTAAAATTCAAAAAGCTGCGTGGTGGCCAACATTAGCCGCAAGCTTTAATTATATGTATATGTCAATGGGGAACGATGGGACAGCATTAAGTTGGTTTCCTACTTCCACAGCATCTCTCAACCTATCGATACCCATATTTCAGGGTGGAGCGCGACTTTACAAACAGAAACAACTTGAAATTCAGATTGATGAAATGAAAGACCAACGGGATAATCTACGTCGTGGGTTGGAATTACAGGTAATTGTGTGTTTGGATAACATCAAAAAAGCGATAGAAAAGATTGCTTCAAACAAAGAAGGTTTACGTCAGGCGCAAAAAGCAGTTAGCATTTCAAAAAAATTATATGAAGTTGGATCGAGCACCTATCTTGATTTTTCGAATTCAGAATTAGCCTTTATTCAAGCAGGTTTAATGTACAATCAATCTATTTTTGATTACCTATCGGCAAAATCCGATTTGGAAAAACTATTAGGAAAAAACTAAAAATAAATAAAATATAATTAACAATAAAAAGACGAATATGAAAAAGATTAAATTAACAGGAATACTACTTGTTGCACTGGCTATTGGATTGTCTTCGTGTGCAAAAAAGAAAACCGACACATCAGTAATAAATGAAACTCCCAATGTAAAAATTCAGGATGCAACTGAAAAGAGCATAGAACAAACCTTCGAATTAACAGCAACGGTGCAAGCTCAGTTAAAAAACAGTATTGCACCATCTGCTCCGGGTCGAATTCGCGAAATACTGGTTGAAGTTGGAAGTCATGTAGTTAAAGGACAGAAAATAGTTCAGATGGATGTGGCAAATCTTTCCAATTCTGAAACACAGATTGAAAATCTGAAACGCGTTTATAAACGTGTTCAGGAATTATTTGGTGTGGGCGGTGCTTCACAACAGGAATTGGACAATGCTAAACTTCAGTTGGATCTAGCTCAAACAAATCTTAAAAATATGGCTGAAAACACCTACCTTTTAAGCCCGATAAGTGGTGTTGTAACAGAACGTAATTATGACAGTGGTGATATGTATTCAGCTCAGCGTCCGGTGTTAGTGGTTATGAATATCAATCCGGTAAAATTGCTAATTAATGTTTCAGAATCGTTCTATTCTCAAGTTAAAACAGGTATGCCGGTGAAAATCGGGTTTGATGTTTTTGGAAATGAAAGTTTTCGTGGAAATGTGAATCTGATTTATCCAACTATCGATGAACGTTCACGTACTTTTCCTGTAGAAATAAGAGTCAACAATAACAATAATAAAATCCGCCCGGGAATGTTTGCCCGGGTAACCTTAGAATTTGGTAAAGTCAAACATGTTGTAGTACCCGATGTTGCAATAGTAAAACAGGCCGGATCTGGTGCCAAGTTTGTTTTTATTTACAACAAGGGTAAAGTTCAATACAAACAAGTAGAATTGGGTCGTAGAGACGATGCTGACTATGAAATACTTTCAGGTTTGAATGCCGGAGAACAAGTTGTTGTTGCTGGTCAGTCAAAACTGGTTGATGGCAGCGAAGTAAAAGTGATTAAATAAAAGCAAAAAAAATCCTCAAAAGGGGACTTAAAAGAATTAATTGTGAATAATTAATTAATAATTAAAAATTATGAGTTTATACGAAAGTTCGGTGAGAAAACCGGTAATGACCTCGATTATATTTATCACCGTGGTTATTCTGGGAATTTTCTCTTTCAAAAAATTACCGATTGATTTTTTACCAAAAATTGAAACCAACTCCATTATGGTTATGACAACCTATGATGGTGCCAGTGCATCTGATGTTGAAACAAATGTAACCCGCCCGTTGGAAAGCTCACTAAATACGGTTTCCAATCTAAAAAATATCAAATCAACATCGAAAGAAAATCGCTCGATTATTACCATGGAGTTTGATTATGGATTGGATATCAATGTGATAACAAACGATGTTCGTAACAAACTGGATTTGGTAAAATCCTTTATGCCAGCCGGTGCGAGCGATCCTATTATTTTCAAACTGAGCACGGATATGATTCCGGTAATCATGATTTCGGCAACAGCCAAACAAAGTTTACCAGCGTTGTATAAAATTTTGGATACCAATGTGGCCAATCCTCTTGCACGTATTAATGGTGTAGGTTCAGTTTCCATCAACGGCGCTCCTCAACGTGAAATTCAGGTGTATGTCGATCCGGTAAAACTGGAAGCCTATCATTTGACTATTGAGGCTTTAGCACAGTTTATTCGGATGGAAAATGTGAATACACCAGCAGGTTCAATGGATGTTGGTAGCGATACCTATGCTTTGCGTGTTCAGGGAGAGTTTAAAGACCCTTCAGAATTGAAGAGTATTGTGGTTGGCAATTTCAATGGTAAAACAATAACATTGTCGGATGTGGCTGTGATAAGCGACAAACATGAAGAACGTTTGCAGGAAAGTTTTACCAATGGAACGCAAGGTGCGTCACTTATGGTTCAGAAACAATCAGGCTCTAATACGGTACAGATTGCGAATGAAGTAAAAAAGATGTTGCCTCAAATTCAGAAAAACCTCCCCTCGGATGTGAAACTGAATGTGATTATGGATACCTCAGATAATATTGTTCGTACCATTGAAAGTTTAGCTGAAACGGTAATTTATGCCCTTTTATTTGTAATGATTGTGGTGCTATTTTTCCTTGGACGCTGGCGTGCTACTGTTATTATTATTCTGACAATTCCTATTTCATTAATTGCGGCATTTATATATCTGGCACTCACCGGTGGAACATTGAATATTATTTCGCTAAGCTCACTCTCACTGGCTATAGGGCTAGTTGTTGATGATGCCATTGTGGTTCTTGAAAACATTACCACGCATATTGAACGTGGAAGTCGCCCAAAAACAGCTGCTGTAAACGGAACGAATGAAGTTGGACTTTCGATTATTGCATCCACTCTTACAATTATTGCAGTATTTTTACCATTGACAATGGTTCCTGGAATGGCCGGGGTTATGTTTGCGCAACTTGGATGGATGGTAACTATTATCATTACGGTTTCCATGATTTGTGCCTTAACATTAACACCCATGTTAGCATCACAATTACTACGACTCAACCCGAAACGCAGTAAAGGATTTAATACAGTTTATGGTCCAATCGAGCGGTTTTTGGATAAGTTAGATGAAAAATATGCACAACTCGTTAACTGGGCTGTTCGACACAAAAAATCAGTATTAGCAGTTGCAACTGTGTTTTTTATTGTCAGTATTATTCCACTGGCAGTTGGTTGGGTAGGAACTGAGAACTTTCCTGCACAGGACAGTGGCACTATTTCAGCATCATTAGAATTACCGATTGGAACTCGAATGGAATTGACAAAAGAAGTCTGTCAAAAATTGAATGCAGAATGGACCAAAAAATATCCTGAGTTTGAAATGATCAACTTTAGTGTTGGGCAAACAAGCAGTAAAAATATGTTCGGATCGTTGTTTGGTAAAAACGGAAGTAATATTGGTACTTTCTCTGTAAGGTTGGTAAATTTAAAAGCCCGAAATCGTTCTTCTTTCGCATTGGCTGACAGCATTCGTAATGACATCAAATTAATTCCCGAAATTCGCAAATCAAATGTTACTGTTGGAGGGGGAATGTCAATGATGGGTGGCCAATCAACCTTGGATGTGGAAATCTACGGTTATAATTTTGCTCAAACCGATAAAGTAGCTGCAGAAATATCGAAACGATTGTCTAAAATCAAAGGGTTGGTAAATACCAAGGTTAGTCGCGAAGAATACACACCGGAATATCAGGTTGATTTTGATCGTGAAAAACTGGCATTGAACGGATTAAATATTAGCACGGCATCCAATTATCTGAGAAATCGTATCAATGGATTAACTGCTTCACTCTATCGTGAAGATGGAGAAGAATATTCAATCGTTGTAGGTTATGCTCCTCAATATCGTCAATCCATTGAAGCAATTGAGAATATATTGATTTATAATAATCAGGGACAAGCTATCAGATTGAAGGATTTAGGAAAAGTAGTGGAACGTTTCACTCCACCAACTATTGAGCGTAAAAATCGTCAACGTATCATTACCGTTTCGTCGACGGTCTCAGGAACTACGCTGGATAAAGCGGTAAAAGAAATTAACGCACAAATAAAACAGATAGATATTCCTTCGGAAATTTATACTACAATTGCCGGTTCGTTCAAAGATCAACAGGAATCGTTCGGTGATTTGGGAAGCTTACTTATGATTATTGTATTGCTGGTATTTGTGGTAATGGCTTCGCAGTTCGAATCAGTTACTTATCCATTTATTATCATGTTCTCCATTCCGTTTGGTATTTCAGGTGTTGTGCTGGCCTTATGGATTTCGGGGACCACATTTAACGTAATGACTTTCGTAGGGGTAATTATGCTTGTGGGTATTGTGGTGAAAAACGGTATTGTGATGGTGGATTATATCAACCTGAATCGCGAACGTGGCAATGGTATTATTCGTGCGGTAGTTACGGGTGGTAAATCCCGTCTTCGTCCGGTATTAATGACCAGTTTGACGGCAATTCTGGGTATGTTACCTTTGGCTATGAGTCACGGACAAGGTGCTGAAATGTGGAAACCTATGGCCGTTACCGTAATTGGTGGTTTAACTGTTTCAACCATGTTGACACTGATTGTTGTTCCTGTCATTTACACTCTTTTTGCTGGAGGTGGCGTAAAACGGAAACACAAAAAGAACAAAAAAGCAGCTTTATTAAAACAATTGGGAGAATAAACAGTTTGGGCCCTCACCCTAAATCCCTCTCCCAAGGAGAGGGACTTTGCGGAGTATGAAAAGAGAGATACTATATTTTAAAAAAAATAAATAAATAAAACATGAAATCAATATTTATATCATTCGATCAGGCATATTACGAACAGGTTCAAACTATTTTGACACTGAATCATGTTCGTGGATTCAGCGGCTGGGAGTCGGTAATTGGTCGTGGAACTAAAACAGGTGAGCCACATTATGGAACACATGCCTGGCCCTCATTAAACACAGCAATTCTTACAATTGTTGAAGATGAAAAAGTAAAACCAATTCTGGCAGATTTACGTGAGCTCGATGGTAGTTCTGAGCGTATGGGTATCCGTGCATTTGTTTGGAACATAGAAGATGGAATGTAAATCCAGTTGACTGAGTTTAAAGTTGACAGTTGATAAAATAGGAAATGCGCTTCCCGATTAAGTTCGAGAAGCGCATTTCCTTATTAACTATAAATTATTTAAGTATTTCAGCTTTAATCACCCTCACATCCTCTAGTGGACGGTCATTAACTCCGGTTTTTACTTTTGAAATTCGATCAACCACATCCAAACCTTCAATGACCTCGCCAAAAACAGTATAAGCACCATCCAAATGCGGTGTTCCACCTATGGTCTTGTATTCTTCGCGTTGAAGCGGTGTTAGTTTAAGTGCGGGATGTGCATTCATTTGAATATAAACTTCGGCTATTACAGAATCGCGGAAGGCATCCAGTTTCGACTGATTACGTTCACCCTGGTACTTTTTTAGCTCATCTCTTTTTGTATTTACAATTTCCTGAAAAAGTTTAGCTTCAAGTTTTTTCGCATTATTTTGGTCAATTTCATCCAATTGACTATCGGTAAAAGTTTTACCCTGAACAATATAAAACTGGCAACCCGACGAAGCTTGTTGAGGATTAACATTATCACCTTCGCGAGCCGCTGCCAAGGCACCCTTTCGATGATAATATTTTGGATATATAAACTCAGCCGGAATGGTATAACCTACATCACCTGAGCCAAGTGATGCTTCCGCCTTAGCTGTTTTGGAATCCGGATCACCAGCCTGAATCATAAAATCTTTGATCACTCGATGAAATAAAACATCCTTGTAAAAGCCTGAATTGACCAGTTTCAGAAAATTTTCCCGGTGTCTTGTTGTCTCTGGATAAAGTCGAACCGTAATTTTCCCATAATTTGTTTCGAAACTCACCACAGTACCTGCCAT
>JBAWXD010000200.1:0-6878 GCA_037144275.1 Paludibacter sp.
CTGCAGTATGTGTCATTTTGAATGGCATTTTGTATGCTTTAGTCAGAATGGTGAATGTGTATATAAAAACCCTGATTATGTGGATTGTAATTTAACTCAAAAATGGAGTGAAGTAAAATACCTGACCGATAATTCATGCTGGACGAATTTATACAATAACAAATATCAATATTTTTTGAATGGAGATACCACTCTTAATGGAAAATCATATAAAAAGGTATTTAATCGATATCTGTTTGAAAGTAGTCCTGGCTCAGGCAAAATATTATATAATACATATCAAGGGGCAATTCGGGAAGAAAATGGAAAAATATTTGCTCTTCTTAATAATAGGTACAATATTTCGGGAGAGTTTCTGCTTTATGATTTTACGGTTGGTCTTGGTGATACAATTAAAAGTAATATTTCAAAGGATTGTGGTTGCCAACTTGCTCACTCCTTAGTTGTTACAAAAATTGATACCATAATACTATTAAATGGCGAAAAGAGAAAAAAAATTCACTTAGACCGTTCACCTGACTGGATTGAGGGTATTGGTAGTGTAAGTAGTTTATTTTACGATGCTTTCCCACTCTGCACATGTTTAGAAATACCTCATCTTACATGCTTCAAGCAGAACGATATATCATTGTATAATACCGATTGTCCCGACAATAATTGCTGCGACTTGCTGGCAGGAGTTTCCGAAAGAAGAGCTGACTTGAAACATTCTACATTGCTCCCCAATCCTACCAAGGATTTTGCACTACTCCAATTTACAAATCAGGATATGTATTGCAATTCTGTAGAAATATTAAATGTACTGGGTAAAAACGTGAAAACAATTCAAATTAGCAATGCATCGGAATACAAAATAGATTTTTCGAATTATTCAGCTGGGATTTATTACGTATTGCTAAGGTATAAAGATAAAACAGAATCGCATAAGATAATCAAAATGTAAGCGGTAATGTATCAGAATTGTTGATAAGCAAGTAAGGTGAAACGCTACCACTCGTTTTCAACGAGTGGGTGTTTGTTCAACGTTTGTAACGTTGTAATAAAAGAAAAAAATTGAAACGACAAAATCAATTCGGTTTGAATAAATAAAAAAGCGATGACTATCATCAAAGATAATCACCGCTTTCGATATTTTATTGGTTTATTTATTGCCAAATAGCTTTACCTAGCGGAAGAATAGTACGTCCGTAGGTTTTATTAAGCAGATTAGCCCCGGCAGCATAGAATCCCAATAAGGAAATTGATAATTCGCTCCAGGCAGCTATCGTGTGCCAGTATTCACCCATTTTAAAGGCATCCATAAATAATCCCAGAAACAGCAGATCAATTAAAACCAGCAATGCAATCAGCACTTTATTGGTTTTAAAAGCTGCTACGGTTACAAACACCGAGAATATAAAATAACCTACAAAAGCAAAACCCAATTGTCCAGCATCAACACCGGCAAGCAGGGTTGCACCTAAAACTCCGGTTTTTATCATCCAACTCATAGCCACAGCAAGCCAAAACAGTCCGTATCCACCAAAAGCAGTAGCACCAAACAGATTATTGTTTTTAAAATCATAGACACAGGCTATAAGCTGAGCGATTCCTCCCAGGAAGATTGCCCAGGGAATAGCCATCGAAAGTCCGGTTGTCCAACCAAGTTTCTGTGAAGCAGCTACTAATGTAACCATGGCCAGGCCGGTAAGTCCAAGTGCTGCCGGATCGGCTACCGTATTCGGATGAATTGTTTCATTTTTCTCCATAAATAGTAGTTTTAATTATAAATTGATAGGGCAAAGATATAAAATATTATAGAATATCAAAATATTCTATTTTAGCCGGATTGAGTTTAAGCAGCATTTTTTTTCTTATGCTGAAATTAAATGCATTTTTTGTTTCTTGTTGTAAATAATTTACTAAATTTGGAGCACAAATCACAAGCCCAAAATATAGGAATATGAAAAATCTAAAATTGCTCTCAACCATCTTTCAGGTATTGGTTTTATTGTGTTTCTTTTTACCTTTTTTCCCTCAGGGTTGCGAAAAGAAAAAGGCTGATACGCCACCTGCATCAGAACAAATTGGCAGTAAGTTAATCCAATCCGATAAAAAAACTGAAGTTGAAAAAACAACAAAAAGCCCATACGACAGTAACCGCAAAGCACTTTCGGAAAAATTGTCGAATAAATCGAAGCTGTTTAAATTTTTACTTCGGCCCGATAATGATTATACGGGAATAGGCTACTCACTGGATATGTTGGAAAGTCTGTTTGGATTTGGAGTGGCATTCTCGCTAATTCTGTGGATAATCGGGCTCGTGGTGAAGTTAAAGGATAATAACAGCATTTTGCATGTGATCAATATTAGCGGCTTAGTGCTTTTCTTTTTCACTGAACCCGCCATGTTTACCGATACCAAACTTTGGGGATATTGGGTGTGTCTAAGTGTGGCAACTTGTATGGTGCTATATGATTTGGTGCTTGTATTTGTTCAGAAAAGGAGGTTGGTTTAACATACTGAATCGTTTACATAATAACAAATTACTTGCATATCCGAATCAAATCAGTTACTTTTGCTAAGTAAATAGCGATTCAAATTGTAAATCACTAAATTGTAAATAATTAAGATGGCAGCATTTAAACGCATATTGTTGAAACTGAGCGGTGAATCGCTTATGGGTGAAAAACAGTACGGAATTGATGAAAAACGATTGGGTGAATATGCATCGCAAATAGCCGAAATTGTTGAAATGGGAGTGCAGGTGGGTATTGTCATTGGCGGAGGAAATATTTTCCGAGGGCTGAGCGGCACTTCCAAAGGTTTCGATCGGGTACAGGGCGACCAAATGGGAATGCTGGCAACCGTCATTAATAGTCTGGCATTAAACTCTGCTTTGCAGGCTTCAGGCGTCAAATCGCGCGTGCTGACTGCTATCAGAATGGAACCGATTGGGGAATTCTACAACAAACAAAAAGCCATTGCCTGTATGGAAGCAGATGAAGTTGTCATTTTTTCCGCCGGAACCGGTAACCCGTTTTTTACCACCGACACCGCTTCTTCGCTTCGTGCCATTGAAATTGAAGCCGATGTAATGCTGAAAGGTACCCGCGTGGATGGAATTTATACCGCCGATCCGGAGAAAGACAAAACAGCTACTAAATTTGACGAAATTACTTACGACGAAATTTATAACCGCAACCTGAAAGTGATGGACTTAACCGCCACCACCATGTGCAAGGAAAATAATATGCCGATTTATGTATTCGACATGGACACGGTGGGCAACCTGAAAAAGGTGTTGTTGGGAGAAAAAATCGGAACACTGGTAAAAAATTAAAGATGCCCCTAGCCCCTCCCGAAAAATATCGGGATAATTGTGGGGAGAAAAAGCATAAACCAACGTAAATACATTTAATAACAATCTCTTGTTTCCCTTTAGGGGCTAGGGGCAAATTAATTTATTATGCAAGACATTAAACCATACCTCACACATGCTGAAGATAACATGGAAGCAGCAGTGCTGTTTTTGGACGAGGCATTGGCGCATATTCGCGCAGGAAAGGCCAATATTCGTATATTGGATGGCGTAAAAGTGGAATATTACGGCGCTCATGTGCCGATTTCCAATGTGGCCAACATTACCACACCCGATGCTAAAACCATCAGCATTCAACCTTACGAAAAAGCCTTAATTGCTGTGATTGAGAAAGCTATTCTGAATTCAGATGTTGGAATTACACCCATGAATAACGGTGAGACTATCCGCCTGGGAATTCCCCCATTGACCGAGGAACGTCGTCGTCAATTGGCTAAGCATTCGAAAGCTGAATGTGAAGATGCTAAAATATCCGTTCGGAATGCTCGTCGTGACGCCATCGAACATTTCAAAAAACTCGTAAAAGAAGGACTTCCCGAAGATGAGGAAAAAGACGCTGAAGCAAGTGTTCAAAAAATTCATGACAAATACATCAAAAAAATTGATGAAATGTATGTTGCTAAGGAAAGGGAAATAATGACTGTGTAAGAATTTACGATTTAAAGATTTACGATTTACAATTGCTGAACAAATTCAATCTTTACACTTCAATTTTTATCTGAATTGTTCCATTAATAATTAAACCTAAGATTTAAACTTCCAATCGTAAATTTTTTAATCGTAAATTGTAAATTCCCATGACCGGATTAGTAGTAAAAAATACAGGCAGTTGGTATCAGGTGAAAACGGGTGACGGCGAATTGATTGAATGCAAAATGAAAGGTCATTTTCGTATGCAGGAGATTCGCAGTACTAATCCCATTGCGGTAGGTGATTGGGTTGATTTTGAAATGAATGTCGACGGTACAGCTATGATTCATGCCATTCACGATCGTCGGAACTACATTGTGCGTCGTTCTTCCAATCTGTCAAAACAATCGCATATTCTGGCTGCTAATCTCGATCTGGTGGCCTTGATTGTAACCGTTAATTATCCCGAAACGTCTACTGTTTTTATCGATCGTTTCCTCGCCACCGCTGAAGCTTATCGTGTACCAGCTTGTGTAGTTTTCAATAAAATAGACCGATACAATGAGTCTGAAAATAAATATCTGGAAGGCCTGGTTCAGTTGTATGAATCGCTTGACTATCCAATTTTTAAAATATCAGCAAAACACAGCACCAATATAGAGGAATTGTCTGTTTTTTTGAGTAGAAAAACCACACTTTTCTCTGGAAATTCGGGTGTTGGTAAATCGACCCTGATTAATGCCATTGCACCTCATTCGCTAACCAAAACCGCTGAAATATCATCGTACCATAACAAGGGAATGCATACCACCACTTTCTCGGAAATGTTTGAGCTACTTGCGGGTGGTCATATTATCGACACACCGGGAATAAAGGGATTTGGTACCTTCGATATGGAAGTGGCTGAAATAAGTCATTATTTCAAGGAAATATTTGCCGTATCAAATCAATGTAAATTTGCTGATTGTACCCATGTTCATGAACCTGATTGTGCCGTGATTAAAGCTGTTGAGAAACAGACTGTCAGTTCGTCGCGTTATCAGAGTTACCTGAGTGTGTTAAGCGACTGTAACGAAGGAAAATATCGATAAAAAGTATATTTTTATACATTTAACTATCAAATTATTGCAAAAACTGAAAGAATTACAAAAATATTAAATACATTTGCATTAAAATATTACAATCAGAATAATTTTACATCTCAAAATTGAAAATCAGATACTATGGCACAACATCAAATCGATAGATTAGACAAGAAAATTCTACAACTTATTTCGCAGGATGCCCGTATTCCATTTTTGGAAGTTGCCCGCGAATGTAATGTTTCGGGTGCAGCTATTCATCAGCGGATACAGAAACTACGCAATACCGGAATTATTAAAGGTTCTGAGTTTGTGATTGATACTTATAAGGTTGGTTTTCAAACTTGTGCATATATCGGAATCATTTTGAACGACATTAAAATGTTTACTGCAGTGGTGGATGAATTGAAAAAAGTTCCTGAAGTGGTGGAATGTCATTATGCAACCGGTAAATATTCGATGTTTGTAAAAATTTATGCCAAGGATAACCGCCATTTGTTACAAATCATTCTGGATCGCCTGACCCTGATACCCGGAATTGAACATACAGAAACATTCCAGATTTCGCTTGACGAAATTTTCCGCCGTCAGCTATCTGCTTTCGAAATTGATTCGACTGTGGATGTGATTGACGAAGATTAATTCTCACGTTACTAAATAAACAGAAAACGCCTCAATTTTGAGGCGTTTTCTGCTATTAATATCTACTATATTGCGATCGTAGAAACGAAACTGCCTGATTGTAAATCGGTTTGCTGAATTCGATAAACAAATCCTGTTGGGATGGTGGGTTTTGTGGTTCACGACTGCATAGTCGTTTTTGCTCCTCGGTTAAAGCCCGGTCATCCCCTTTGTAATTTGCCCAATTTGTATTCCAAACATAAGAGCCACTAAGATTACGACGTTGTAGTTCTTGATTTGATTGAACATCGATAATGCGAACACTCAATACACCACTCGATATTACTTCTCGTCGAAATGTAGTGAATTTTGCCGTAACAGTATTGTATGAATTGTAGATTTTGCCCTCAATTTTTACTGTTCCAACGACTACACTATCACGTTTGTATTCACTGGTATTACTGGATTCTTTTATGTTACCAACCGTAAAGTCTTCAAAATTCAACACAATATATTGATGTGGATTTTGCATATTTTCTTTGCGGGCTTCCTCTTGTGAATAATAACGAATAAAACGATTCTGTGTATTTTGACGAATTTCAGCTAACAGATTATTAAAAAAGTAGTCTGCAGAATACTGAAAATTGGCATTGGTGTACGGTTTCTGAACAATGACCCGAAGTGTAGCATAATAACGGGCTTCATCTAGTTTAGAAAGCACATCTTTGTAGCCTTTTACATATCGGTTGGCATTCTGAAAATACTGATAAGCTGCTCTCGATTGGTCCAAACCGCCTGCATTCAATGCTTTAATCCCTGAATTATAGGCAAGCTCAGCTGCCAGTTCTCTGGCTTTGGCAAGTTCAGTGATAAATTCAGTGGGCTTAGGAATCAGTTCATAAGCTTTCGGACATTTATAAATCTGATCGGCCAGATTATTTACTTTCTCGTAGGCATTCACCAGGACATCATATTTATCCTGACTGTTAAGCATTAAGGCATTATCAATGTCACGTTGTGCATTCTTGATGGCAAGAGGATAAGCTTCTAACAATACAGTCTGTGCTTTCTTGCTTTTTGGATTAGAACGTAAAAAATCAATCGATTCAAGACAGGCTTTGTAATAATCTCCCTGTTTATAGGCCACATTTCCTGTAGAACAGAAAGTGAATAGAAAAGCAAGT
>JBAWXD010000201.1:0-6856 GCA_037144275.1 Paludibacter sp.
TCTCCTAAATTATGCGTATAAATACCCTTTATCTGACGCTTTTTTAATGGCAGCATCCAATCCAATTTTGTTGATGGTACGTAGTCCGTTAGCTGAAACATTCAGGCTAATCCAGGTATCTTGCTCTACCCAATAGAATTTTTTGGTAAACAGGTTCACATCAAATGTTCTTTTGGTACGACGTTTTGAGTGTGATACGTTGTTTCCTACCATTGCTTTTTTACCGGTAATCTGACAAATTTTTGACATTTCTATATCTTTTTATTGTTTACATTTTTTCTCAAAAACAGTGTGCAAAAGTACACTATATTTTTCACCTGAACAAATAATTTCTTGTATTAATTTCAATTAAAACAACAATTCTGATAGTAACACCCATTATTAAGCTGATTCATTGAATATTAAATCAAATTATTTCTTTCAACATCAACAATGCAGCCTGCGTTGAACGAATTATATTTTGTTCGCGAAGTGGTCCAAACCTAAATTCACGACTTAAAGTCAGTTCTTCCGAACTCACTGAAATCCAAACAGTTCCAACCGGTTTATCGATTGTTCCACCGGTAGGACCGGCAATTCCTGAAGTGGCGATTGAAACATCAGCCTTTAGCAACCTGCGAACACCAATTGCCATTTGTTCAACCACAGCCTGACTTACCGCACCGTAATTTTCTAAATCTTCAGTAGAAACCTGCAAAACATTGGTTTTTACTTCATTGGAATAAGCTACAACTGAGCCTTTGAAAAATTCAGAACTGCCGGGTATCAACGTAAATTGATGAGCTATGTTTCCACCGGTGCAACTTTCAGCAGTTGCCACCATTAAGCCTTTAGATTTCAATAAATTAGCAATCATTTTTTCAATCGGAATATCTTCAAAAGCAACTATAGCATTTCCAAGAATTTGTGTAAGTTTATCAATTTGCTGATTCATAGCAAATTCCAAAGTCAGTGCATCGTCAAGCAAACCACTCAAACGTAATTTTACTATCCCTGAATTTGGCAAATAAGCCAGACTGATATATTCAGGCAACTCATTCTCCCATTCGGCAATTAAAAGTGCCAAAGCTGATTCACCATAGCCATAAACCTGAACGGTTTTATGCAATAAAACCGGTGTTTTGAAATGCTTCTGCAGGCGCGGAATAATTTCCGCACTCATTACATTTTTCATTTCGTAGGGTACTCCGGGCATCGAAACGATTACTTTTCCATCTTTCTCAAACCATGTAACAGGTGCAGTTCCTACGCGGTTTTGAATAAGCGTACAATTCTCAGGCACCATTGCCTGCAAGCGCGTTAATTCATTCATTACAAAGTTCGGGCGGGTTGAAAACAGCTGCTCAATATTCCGGATTACCGATTCTTCAAAGACCAGTTTGGTATCAAAGTATTTACACAAGGTATGTTTAGTAATATCGTCCTTTGTCGGTCCAATACCACCTGTAAAAAGCACGACCTCAGCCCGTTTCAACGCCAGCTCCAATGACTCAACAATATGATTTGCATCATCATGCACCGACGTTATTTGTGCCAGCTCAAAACCGGATTTATTCAGTTCGGTAGCCATCCATGCCGAATTGGTATCCACAATCTGCCCTATCAGTATTTCATCACCAATGGTTATTATTTCTATTTTTGCCATAATCAGCCCCCTCAATCCCCCAAAGGGGGAATTTAATTACTATATATTTGTCAACCACTCTTAAAGCCTCCCTATTGGGGAGGTTGGAGGGGCTTTTTTTAATTCATCATCTGCAATTTCCAACTGTTCAAACCATTCCAATCCGAATTTCCGAATCAATGGTTCTTTTAAAAACTGATATACAGGCACTTTTAATTTTCCACCTAATTTCCGTGCACAATTACAAACGCTCCAGCGATGATAATTTACAGCCAGAAATTCATCATATTTCTGTAATCTGACTGGATACAAATGGCAAGAAATCGGTTTATAAAAATCTGTTTTCCCTTCTCGGAATGCCTTTTCAATGGCACATTTGCAAATTCCATCCGAATCGGTAAAAGTGAAAACACATTCTGCACCATTTACTATCGAAGTAACTGGTTCACCATCGTCATCAATATACGAAACTCCCTGTTTATTAATCACTTCTTTTGAAACTTCGGATAAATCAGCCCAAATCAGCGGCAACAAATCCTCGATAATCTTCACTTCTTCCGGTTCAAGAGGGGCACCATCATCGCCCTCAATGCAGCAAATTCCTTTGCACGAAGTCAAATCACAAACAAATTTCTCATCCAGTAAATCCAGACTTATTATAGTATCATCTATTTGAAGCATAGCATTTTTTTATAAAATTTTAGATGGCAAATCTGTGTCATTTCCTTTCAATACAGGAATACTGATATGAAAACGAACTGCCAGAATACGGGTGAGAATAATTGAAAATGCAGCCAGAAATTGAGTAATTTCAGGCTTGAGATTAAACATAAAGCAAGCATAATAAACCAAGCCTCCCACCACGCAAGCCAGCGCATAAATGTCTTTCCGGAAAATAAGCGGAACTTCATTGATCAAAATATCGCGTATAATTCCGCCCACCGAACCGGTTATCATTCCCATCACAATAGCGACCCAAAAAGGGAAATGAGCTGCCAATGTTTTCTCTATACCAACCACTACAAATAAACCTAATCCAATGGCATCAAAAATAAAGAAAGTATTGTTAAGGCGAATAAGATGTTTGCCTAACAAAATCACAAAAAATAAAGCGAATCCTGTAACAATCAGATAAGACGGTTGGAGCATCCAGAACGGTGTTACATTCAGCAACAAATCGCGCGTGGTACCACCACCGATAGCGGTCACCAGTCCTACAACATACGCACCAAACCAATCGAATTGTTTTGCAGACGCCAATCGAATTCCACTGATTGCAAAAGCAAATGTGCCGATGTAGTCAATAATATGTATAAAATTCATATCCGGCTTTTGAAATTGAGGCTAAAATTACTAAAAAAAGAAAGCGTATCAAAAAAATCTGATACGCTTTTACCAATATTGTGATAATAATTATTTTTTTGCAGGAGCTCCAGGTTTTGCAGGTGTTGCCTGAGGGTTTTCGCCAAAGTTAGGTGCTGCAACATTCGGATCAGTTTGTTTGGCATGTTGAACCTGTTCTTTGTTTATTTCAGATTCGTTTGGATTAGCTGCACGTTCACGTTTATGAACACCAACAGCCAGTACCGACATAACAACTACTGCAATTACAAGACCCCATGTTGCTTTTTCAACAAAATCAGTGGTCTTTCGAACACCCATAATCTGGTTTGAAGACGAAAAACCGGCAGCTAAACCACCACCTTTTGAGTTTTGAACCAATACAAATAAAGTAAGTAAAATTGAAGCAATAACAATTAAAACAATGAGAACCGTGTACATAATATTTTTTATTTTTTTGAATTTACAATCACTTTTTCCAAAAAACGAATTTGGTCTGCAAAGTAAACACTTTTTTTCGGATTATTCAAATTTAAAGCTCTCAAAATTTCAATCGCATCAGCGTATTTTCTTTCAGCAATGAGTTTTTTGGCTATATTTTCTGAGATTTCATTCTCAATTGGCATTAAATCAACCTTAACCGGAATTTCATCATTAATCACAATATCTTTTGTTTTTTCTGGGTCAATTGATTTTGAAATCTTTGGTTTTTCAGTTCTCACAACCATTTCACGTGCCTCCTTGAGTTTTTGAGCCAAATTTTTCAACGATTGTTTGGAATCACCACCTTCCGATTCGATGGCATTAATCATATCAAAATAATTACCCGAATTTTTACTGATACGTTCGTGACGGACAGGCTGTTCGGACAAAACTTTTTCTGTATAAATGTAATTATAAAACCACTCTCGGTCAGCACAATATACCGCCGATTCAGTCAGAAAAGCAGATGAATTAATATCTTTTGATTGATTTAGGGCAAAAGCCAGCATCAATCGCGGTGCAACAAAATACGGATAGTTTTCCAGCATTACTTTCAAATCAGTTACAAGTTCTGATTTTACAGTTTTTGGCTGTTTGACAAGCGATATGAAATCTCCATGCGTCATTGTAATGTTTTAAATTAAAACAGCCTCAAATTACCATTTTGCAACCGTATCGTTGTAAATATTATCAACTATTTCAGAAATCATTGTTTTAGATAATTCATCCTGTACATCGGTCAGCATTTTGCTGCTATCAAAATTTTGGAAAGTTGAATATGTTTTTTCAAAATCATCCTGCGGATTTTTATTGTTTGAAAACCGTACCTTTATTGTCATCGTCAGTTTGGTTTGGGATGAGTATGAATCGGCACTTATTGCCATAGGGGTCAATTGATAACCAACAATTTCTCCTTCAATATGCAAATCACCACCTTTTTTAATTTGTTGCAAGCGGGTTTGGCGGATATAAATATCTCTCAAGGTTTCTGAAAACTGCTGTGACAAAGGTGGATAAACCAGTTCAGCAGTATTTGGAAAGTCAGAAATAGATATGGTTCGGGTTTTAGTATAATCAATGGATGAGCCATTAAATTTGTAGGAAATCAAACAGGAAGTCATTGAAAACCCTACAAAGCAAAGAACCAATATTAGTTTTAGTTTTGATAAAAATATTTTCATGTTGTATTTATAAACTATAGATCATCAAGACCATATTCTTTAATTTTACGATACAATGTCCTTTCGGAAACCGCCAATTCTTTAGCAGCTAATTTCTTTTTACCCCTATATTTTTCAAGCGAATCAGAAATCATTTGCTTTTCCATTTCGGCTAATGTGGTAGGTTTTTTATTGGTTTCCAGCACATGGTACTCATCAGTTTCCTGAAAGTCAGTAACATTATCAGTATGGCTTGCAATTTGTACATTTTCTCGTTCAGATTTATCCGAAATAATCTCAACCCCATTAGTTGAACCGCTAAAATAATTATCATTCTGATTTAGAAAAGCAGACTGCAAATTAATGTCAGATCCTTGAATATCAACAGATTGATTATTCATAATATCGTGAACCAACTTTTTCAGATCATTCATGTCTTTTTTCATATCAAAAAGCACTTGATATAAAATTTCGCGTTCATTATTAAATATTTTGCTATCACTAAATGATTTCGAAAGTAAAGCAGGCAATCGTTCAATCTCATCCTTAGGAAGGTAATTCTTCAAAATTTGACTGGAAATTTCCCGTTGTTGTTCAATCACGGAGATCTGTTCAGTAATATTCTTTAACTGACGTACATTTCCATTCCAATAGAAATTCGACAATAATTGCTTAGCATCTTCGGTCAGCTTTACTGCGGGCATTCGGTATTTTTCAGCAAAATCAGATGCAAATTTCCTGAACAACAACACTATATCTTCATTCCGTTCACGCAGAGCTGGTACAGCAATAGGAACTGTATTTAAACGGTAAAATAAATCTTCACGAAACTTGCCTTCACGTGTTGCTAGAGACATATTAAGATTAGTAGCTGCAACAACTCTTACATTCGTTTTCTGAGTCTTAGAAGAGCCCACCTTAATGAATTCACCCGCTTCCAAAACACGTAACAACCTAACTTGCGTAGAAAGTGGTAACTCTCCCACTTCATCCAAAAAAATTGTACCACCATCGGCTACTTCAAAATAGCCCTTCCGATCAGCAGTAGCACCGGTGAAAGAACCTTTTTCGTGACCAAAAAGCTCAGAATCAATAGTTCCTTCGGGTATAGCACCACAGTTTACTGCAATATAAGGTCCATGTTTTCGGTGACTATAGAAATGAATAATTTGAGGAAAATTTTCTTTTCCAACACCACTTTCACCTGTTATTAATACAGATAAATCTGTTGGTGCTACTTGCACTGCAATGTCAATTGCCCTATTCAGCAATTCTGAAGTTCCGATTATTCCGAAACGCTGTTTTACTGCTTGAATTTCAGATAGTTGCATAATATATTAAAACGAAGAATGTAAATATGGCATATTAATACAGGACAAAATTACAAAATTCTAGCTTATTTTGAACATTTAGCTTCCAAAATTTTAATCAATTGATTTTAAAACATTTATAATTACTCGGCAATGTCATATTTAAATAGATAAAAAAAGCGGATAATTCTTATCCGCTTTTTTTTATTGCAATGAATTTCTTTAATCAATTGTATTTATTACGATTGCTGTATTTGAGTTACCCAAATCAATTCCTACGTAAGCAATTTTATCCTGTTTTTCTGAATCATTCATTCTTGCTTTATCCAATGAATTCAGACAATATCCTTTTGCAGCACACATAAACGGCTCAGGATAAACCAACACTTCTAGAACATCTTGAAACTCTTTTTTGAAGAGTTCAACCAATTCAGGATACATAGCTCCACCACCGGCAAGATATATTTTCTTGGTATTCACATAATCTTCATCGTTGAATTTCTTACGGATTGCGGGCGAAATTACTTCGGTATAATAACTTTTCAATGCTTTCGCGCGAAGATCAGTAATATCAATTTTCTTACGGTTCGATACGATTAAACCACGTTGGAAAGCTCTTTCAATCTGCTGATCGGTAAGCATATTCAGATAATAATCCTTCTGTAATTCATTTTCAAGCAAATTAACGGCATAGGAAACTCCCTTGGTACTATAAGCCGTACGGTGAACAATACCACTGTTTGTAGAAAGTGCTGTTTCAAAAGTACCAAAACCCAAACTTGCAATAAAGAAATCCTCTTTTTCATTGAATGTGTTTCTTACTGCAATGCTACATCCTTCTATTTCAGTGATTACATTTACCTGATCAACACTAATTTCAACTTTTTCTATTTCATCTTTTCCAAATGTTCTTCCATCAAAGAAAATAGTATGATTTC
>JBAWXD010000202.1:0-6797 GCA_037144275.1 Paludibacter sp.
TACAGTTCAGTACGATTCGTGGCAGGAAATGATGCCTTACAAAAGTGTCACAGGCAGATTTGACCAAAGAACTAAAACGAAAAACTTTTCTGGTGCTTTGTCATTTGTAGATTGTGGAATGTTTAGCACCGATTTCGATCAGATCGATACCTGGTCTGCATCTGCTTATACGGCTACTAACCTGGTTTTCAAGAAATCCATGTTTGCATTTGAAAATATGATTATCAGTATTGGAAGTAACATTACTTCCTCCGGAACCTACAGTGCGAGTATGCCAACCACTACCAATTTATTCCAAAATCTGATTTCTTCATCGAGTGGAAGTTTTATCTATAATGGAACTACTCTAACAACGCCCTATACTTCAACAACAACTACCACTGCCGACAACTGGTTAATCACACCCCAGGGAACCGGATATTTTATTCCGAAAGGCAATGACTCAATTGAAGTACGATATGACAATCAAAGTTCACCAAATTATACTGGGTCAGATTATATGGCACCTATTAACTCAATTCCTGCAGCCAAAGCGTATCTGAATCATGGTTTCAAACCAAGTTCTAAAAGTTATTCATTTGTGGTAATTCCTGCAACCAATACTACCCAAATGCAAACAATGGCAAGTCAGTTGGCAAACGGAGGTGGAAGTGTTTATCAGATTTTGTCCCAATCCAGCTCGGTGCATGCATTACTTTATAAACCATTGAATATTACAGCATACAGCTTTTTCAGTGCAGCCAGCAATCTGACGTATGGAATTGTAAAATCCACTACTTCTCCACATTTGTTGATGGATAAGTATGATGCAACCTTAAATCGGCATTATTTTGCTATAAGCGATCCGAACTTGCATCCCGTAACTGATGCCATGTATGGTTGGATAGCCACTTCTAACCAAACAACATTGACTTTGACCGGGGAATGGAAAGCTATTAATGATGTTGTGGGTGTAACGTTTTCTGCACCCATAAGTGGTCAGACTCTAGTAACAATTACCATGTATAATGGCGAACCTATATATTTTGGAGCTAAATCACCAACCGATGTTGCCACTGTTAACGATATTGTTGATTCAAAATGGGCGACATTTATCAAAGATGCTGATAATATTAAAGTTGATTTTACCGAAAATTTAAATTCTAATGTTAGTCTTCAAATTTGTAGTTTAAATGGCATATTACTTTATAAACAAAACAATACCAGTAAAACAGTACCTGTTATTGTATCAACAAAAAATCTTCAACACGGATTTTTTCTTTGTACAGTAAACGATTCACAACGCACCAGGACATTTAAATTTGTAAATTGAAAACCAATAAAAGAAATAGAAGGATGAAGAAGATTATATTAAGTGTAACACTTTGCATATTGTTGGTGAGCAGCTGTAGTTCTACAAAAAAAAATACTAATGATAAAATTATATTAAATGATGTTGCTTTGGCAACCCAGCAAATCGGTCGGCAAGTTGAAATTATTGAAAAATCGGCTCTGTTTTTGAATCCGAGAACTGTTAAAGATAACAAGATAGAGTATATCGCAATTGACGACTGGACCAGTGGATTTTTTCCCGGAACTATGTGGCTGATGTACGACCTGACAAAGGATGACAAATGGAAAAAACTCGGAGTGAAATATACTGAGAATCTGGATTCAATAAAATATCTGACCAGCCATCATGATGTAGGGTTTATAATTAATTGTTCTTACGGGAATGCCTATAAACAAACTCATAATGAGGCCTATAAAGCAGTAATAATTGAAGCAGCAAAGTCATTATCAACCCGTTTCAGACCTGTTGCCGGAGTCATTCAATCCTGGGATGAAAATCGTGGTTGGCAAGGTACAAAAGGCTGGATGTGTCCGGTAATTATTGATAATATGATGAATCTGGAACTTTTATTTAAGGCTTCTGATTTGTCGGGCGATTCAACTTTTCGAAAAATGGCCATCAGTCATGCCAATGTTACCATGCTAAATCATTTCAGAAGTGATTTTAGTTGCTATCATGTGGTTGATTATGATAAGGTTAAGGGCGGTGTTCGCAGTAAATGTACTGCACAGGGATATTCCAACGAATCAGCCTGGGCGCGTGGTCAGGCATGGGCATTGTATGGTTACACGGTTTGTTATCGTGAAACAAAAGATAAGAGATATCTTGATTTTGTTGATAAAATCTACAGCTTCATTTTCTCAAATAAAAATATGCCTGCAGACTTAATTCCGTACTGGGATTTTAACGCACCCAACATTCCAAATGAACCACGAGATGCTTCTGCAGCAGCAATTATGGCTTCTGCTTTATACGAATTAAGTTCGTTTGAAAGACCCGGGTACAAAAAAACAGCAGATAAAATCATGGAAAGTCTTTCCAGTCCTGCATACCTGGCCATTGTGGGTACTAATAGTAATTTTCTATTGATGCACTCGGTTGGTAGTATACCCCATGGCAACGAGATTGATGTTCCACTGAATTATGCCGATTATTATTTTCTGGAAGCGTTGACAAGAAAAATAAATCTGGAAAAGCTCTAAAATTTAGTCCATAGAAATATTTAAACCTTCAGGAGTATGATTCACTTGACTCTCTGAGGGTTTTTATGTTAAATTTCACCTTATACCAATATCGTCCAAAAATAGGTATAACATCGTACATACTTTCACTTACTTCAATTTTTGACCTCTTTGCTATACAAAAATGGACTATATTTGTACTCTAAATGACAATAAAAACCGCCAAATACCTGATTTATGTTAAACATCATTCAACAATTTGCCATACGAAATGAAGTGGGCGAAATACATCCCTTAAAAATTGGTCACATCAACGATTCATTTATAGTTGAAAGTAAAAATCCGGGTGGTGAATCCTATTTTTTGCAAAAGATAAATCACAATATATTCAAAAATGTAGAAGGTCTACAGCAAAATATACAAATTGTAACTGACCACTTGCGTGCCAAACTTACCGAAACCGGTGTAAGTGATATTGACAAAAGAGTACTTCAACTTGTACCTGCAAAAGATGGGAGACTGTTTTATCAGGATGCCGAAGGGGCGTTCTGGCGGGTTTATGTCAATATTCAGGGAACTCACAGCTACGATGTAATAACACCCGAACTTGCATATAAAGCGGGAGAAGCTTTTGGGAATTTTCAGTATATGCTGTCTGATATTCCTCAAGATGAACTGATTGAAACCATACCCAATTTTCATAACATAGAATTTCGGTTGGAGCAGTTCAGAGATGCTGTAAAAGCCAACGCAGCAGGGCGATTATCCAACGTTCAATGGATGGTAGATGAAATTGAAAGCAGGTCGGAAGAAATGTGCATGCCCGAACGTTTGTTCCGTGAAGGTATACTTCCTAAACGTATTAATCATTGCGACACAAAGGTGAACAATATGCTTTTTGATGAAAACGATGAGCCCATTTGCATTGTTGATCTGGATACCGTGATGCCGGGTTTTGTGCTATCCGATTTTGGCGATTTTATGCGTACAGCAGCCAATACCGGTGCAGAAGATGATGTTAATCTGGACAATATCGGAGTAAACCTTGCAATTTTTGAAGCCTATACCCGTGGTTATCTTAAAATGGCTACGTTCCTTACTCCGGTAGAACTTGGACATCTTGCTTTTGGGGCTAAGCTGCTGAGCTATATGCAAACAGTCCGTTTCTTAGGTGATTATCTGAACGGAGATACATATTATAAAATTCAACATGAACATCATAACTGGCAACGCTCGCTGGCACAATTCAAACTGTTGCAAAGTCAGGAAGAAAGTTTTGAAACTATGCAGAAAATTGTGTTCGACTGCAAAAAATAATTTCATCGAATAATATAATCCTCAAACTATGCGCTTAATAATTCAGCCTGATTGTACTGGCATTTCGGAGTGGGTGGCAAACTATGTGATGACTGAAATCAAAAGTTTTGCACCTACAGCCGAACGCCCCTTTGTGTTGGGTCTTCCAACTGGCTCCACACCACTGGGTTCTTATCAAAAACTTATTGAATTCTATCAAAAAGGCTATGTCACATTTCAATACGTGGTCACATTCAATATGGATGAATATGTAGGAATTCCTAAAGAGCATCCACAAAGCTACCACAGTTTTATGTGGGATAACTTTTTCAGTCACATCGATATTTTAGCTGCAAATGTAAATATTCTCAATGGGAATGTTGAAGATCTGGAAGCAGAATGTGAAGCATATGAAGAAAAAATTAAATCAATCGGTGGCATACATTTGTTTTTGGGAGGGATTGGTGCCGACGGACATATCGCTTTCAACGAACCCGGTTCCTCATTATATTCGCGTACCCGCGTTAAAACATTGACACAAGATACTATTATTGCTAATTCGCGATTTTTCGAAAATGATACGAATCTCGTGCCGAAACATGCTTTGACTGTTGGTGTGGGAACGGTTATGGATGCCAGAGAAGTGCTGATTATGGTCAATGGTCACAACAAATCACGTGCTTTGTATCAGGCTGTAGAAGGTTCGGTAAATCATATGTGGACTATCTCTGCTTTGCAACTTCACCCGAAAGGTATTATCGTTTGCGACGAATCTGCAACCGAGGAATTAAAAGTTGGAACCTATCGCTATTTCAAGGAAATCGAAGGATTGTAGGATTTCAATTATCAATTTCCAATAAACTGATTTGCTAATTCCCTAATCAACTAATCAACCACCATGCAATACGACTTAAGCTCAAAAATAACACTGGAACGAACTCCTGAAAGGTATTTCCGTCCCGGTGACATGATAGAAAGTCTGCGTCAGACACGCTACGAAAAATTGCGAACCAGCATATATGCTGATACCAACGAAGGAGCACGCTCCATAGCCCAAAAAGTTGCCACGCTTATCCGTGAAAAGGAAAAACAGGGAGAACGCTGTATTTTAGGGCTTTCGGGAGGTTTCTCTCCACTCGGTATTTACGAAGAACTGGTGAGAATGTACCAAGAAGAAGGTCTGAGTTTTGCCGATGTGGTTGTATTCAATGTATCTGAGTTCTTTCCGGTAAATATGGGTGAAAGTCACTCCAATGCCAAACTCATTAGAACAAACCTTCTCGATAAAGTAGATTTCAATCCAGAAAACTTTTATACGCCAGATGCGACCGTGAATCGTTCGAACGTATATGACTTTTGTCGTCATTACGAAGAGTTGATAGAACAATACGAAGGACTGGATTTGGTATTGGTTAGTGTGGGTTTAGTAGGTAATATTGCCTACAATGAACCAGGTTCACAGATAAGTACCCTGACACGTTTGATGTTGCTGGATGTAGAATCACAACGGGATTTGAAACGGTTTTACAGTTCTGTGTCCGAAATTCCATCGAGTGCCATCACCATGGGGCTTTCAACCTTACTGAATGCCAAACAGCTAATTTTGCTGGCATGGGGCGAAAATAAGTCAGCCATTTTGAAAGAAGTGATTGAGGGAAAAACGGATGACAACGTACCGGCATCGTTCCTGCAATTGCACAAAAATGCGATCGCTGCCATTGATTTGAGTGCTGCTCAACAATTGACCCGCATCAGCCACCCCTGGCTGGTAGGTCCGTGCGAGTGGACCGATATGCTTATCCGTCGCGCCATTGTATGGCTTTGCAACGAAACCGATAAACCTATTCTAAAACTGACTAACAAAGACTATAATCATCACGGACTGGACGAGTTACTTGCACTTTTTGGTTCGGCATATAATGTAAATATCAAGATATTCAACGATTTACAGCATACCATCACCGGGTGGCCGGGTGGCAAACCCAATGCGGATGACTCAGACCGACCAGAACGGGCTAACCCTTATCCCAAACGTGTTGTGATATTTAGCCCTCATCCCGATGATGACGTAATTTCCATGGGTGGAACGTTTCAACGACTGGTGGATCAGAATCATGAGGTACATGTCGCTTATCAGACTTCGGGCAATATAGCCGTTGGTGATGAAGAAGTGATTCGTTATATCTCTTTGATGCAAAACGTAATCGATCGTTTCGATACCCAAAATGATGCTATTCGTGTAAAATATACTCAGATACTTCATTTCCTGACACAAGAGAAACAAGCCGGTGAACCGGATAAGGATGATGTATTATACCTAAAAGCTCAGATTCGAAGAGAAGAAGCCCGTTCAGCGTGTCGGTTTGTGGGAGTACGACCGGAGAATGTTCATTTTCTGGATCTTCCGTTTTACGAAACCGGCAAAGTACAAAAAAACAAACTTAAAGACATTGATATACTTAAAGTAATTGAGTTGCTTGATGAAGTCCAGCCTCATCAGATTTTCGTGGCCGGCGACCTGGCTGATCCTCACGGAACCCATAAAGTTTGTTTAAATGCTGCTTTGGGAGCTATTCATGAACTTAATACTAAGAAATGGATGAAAGAATGTCGAATCTGGATGTATCGCGGTGCATGGGCTGAATGGGAAATTGACCATATTGAAATGGCAGTGCCGATTAGCCCTGAACAGTTACGCCGCAAACGGAATGCTATTCTGAAACATCAGTCACAAATGGAAAGTGCCCCGTTTCTGGGAAATGATGAGCGTCTGTTCTGGCAACGTGCCGAAGAACGCAATCAGGCAACAGCCAACTTATATAACAAGTTAGGTCTTGCCTCCTACGAAGCTATTGAGGCCTTTGTAGAATATAAATATGTGTTAAATTTACAAAAAAAAGCGACTGTAATTAACTTACAATCGCCTTAATTACTTGATTATCAGGAGTGACCCAGGTGGGGCTCGAACCCACGACCCACAGATTAAG
>JBAWXD010000203.1:0-6793 GCA_037144275.1 Paludibacter sp.
AGATGCAGGTTTATTATCCTTCATAACAAGTTATTAAGTTATTGGTTTAATAATATTCTATGATCAATAATTCAGAAAATCTCTGCCATCATGCATCGTACACTACCGCCACCAATCCGTTCAATTGTTGGAATTGAGATGATAATCAAATCGTTATACGATTTCAACAATTCAATTTGATGTTCCTGTAGTGAGTCGTATGCAGTTTGTGACATAACTAAGAATCGTTCTCCCTCATTATTTTGCACTTGCAACATATTTCCGGCAAAACAATGCATTTGATGTCTCGAAATCGGTATGACTTCCTTCCCTGATTTTTCTAAGTTATCAAATAAGCTTTCAAGTTCATTGTCATCCTCCAGACTATTAATACAAACCAAGGCATATTTATCAGCCACGCTCATCATTACATTGGTATGGTAAATAGGAAGTAATTGCTCGCCAACTAACTGATATGCAGAGAAACAAACAGGTTTATAACCAAAAACTGTGCAGAATTGCAGAAAAACCGACTTATCAGTCCGCTCAGATAAAGCAGCATAAGCAATTTTATTTTCACGGTCGAGAACCATACTTCCTGTTCCTTCAAGAAACTGGTTTTGCTCTTCCCAAAAAGTGAAGTCATCTACATTATTAATGACATTACCTTGTGCTTCAATTAATTCGATAATGTCCCTACGACGTTCATTTCGTCGGTTTGGAGCAAACATAGGATACAATACAGCCTGTCCGCCTTCGTGAAATGAAATCCAGTTGTTTGGAAAAATCGAATCTGGTGTGTGTGGCTGCTCAGTATCTTGAACTACTATTACATTAATGCCCTTCGCACGAAGTGTTTCAACCATAACATTGAATTCATTCAATGCAAGTTGCTGTATATCATTAGTTTTATCAGTTTCTTTCTGCTGAAAATAATTATTTACCGCAGTTTCAGTATTGAACCCAAAAGCTACTGGTTCAATCATCAAAATAGTGTGTGTAGACTGGTATTTCATAGCTTTACATTTAAAATTTTCACTCTCTAACCAGGGGTAAGGTTGAACATCGCAACAAACCACCCATTTTAGATATTTCAAAATACGGAACTCGTTCAACTGTCAGTCCCCAGTTATTTTCTAAATGGTCGTTAAGACGTATGAATCCCAGTTCGGAAACCACAACCGTAGGAGAAATTGAGAACACGTTCGTGTTCATATAATACATTTCCTTCTGAGTAATTTCAAATATATTTTCCCTTCCGAACATCTCCAGCAATAGATTATAATCTCTTTCGACAGCAAAACCATCCTTGTAAATAATAGCTTTAGCATTTCCAATAGGCATAAATGCACAATCCAAATGCAGTATGCCCTGACATGGATCGGTATCATGTTTCCTTAATTCGATAGGAATAAAGGTTTTTTCGGGACAAATTTCTTTCAGGAAATTAAAGGCATATAAATTCGTACGTGCAGTTTTTAGTTGCGAATAATCAGGTTGTGTGTACAGACCTACGAAAACTATATCGTTGAACAACAGCACATCGCCACCTTCTACATGCGCCTTTTCGGGAAGATTGTATATTTTATTATATGATATCTGGTCGTAAACTACCTCATAGGCTTCCTTTTCGTCTTCACGATCGGGAATAATGTTAGAATTAATGATTTTATCGTCAATTACGAAAGCCACATCGCGTGCAAAAACCTGATTGCAATTTTCCAATGTCCAGGGGCGGAAAACCTGCACATTGTATTTAAGCAATACCTTTTCAAAGGCACTCATTTCCTTATAAACCGCTTCTTCTGTTGGATAAATGCCAAGTGAAACTGATTCAAAGGATTTAGCATCAAAGGTTTTGTCAAGCCTCGGAACAGGTCCAAGTGAACCTGGTTGCCCCAGCACAACTGCCCTTAGTGTGGAAGTTTCATTTTTTACATTCAAATGCATAGTGAGGACTTTTGACAAAGATACAAATGAAATCGATTTTTGAAGCAAGAAAGAAATGAAAAATGTTTATTTATTGCATAAATATTTATCAACATATAAAAAAATCAGCATTCAAATTACTCTGAATGCTGATTTTCGATTATTTTCTATAGACTTTATTCCGAAACTTCAATCTTCAGAATTTTATCACCTGCACGAATAGCGTCGATTACTTCCAGGCCATCAACTACTTTTCCAAAACAAGTATGTTGACGGTCTAAATGAGATGTGTTTTTGCGCGAATGGCAGATAAAGAACTGTGAACCGCCTGTATTACGACCGGCATGAGCCATTGATAACACACCACGGTCGTGATACTGATTCTCACCGGTCAACTCACAAGGGATGGTATAACCCGGACCACCTGCACCAGTACCGTTAGGACATCCGCCCTGAATAACGAAATCATTAATAACGCGATGGAAGGTTAATCCATTGTAGAAACCGCTTTCAGCCAGTTTAATAAAGTTTGCAACTGTTCCGGGAGCGTCTTTTTCGTAAAATTCAACCTGCATATCCCCTTTTTCGGTACTAATTTTTGCTGTTTTCATTCTTATGTATTTATAATTGTTTATGAATTTAGATTGCAAAGGTCGGGATGTTTTTTGGCATTTCCAAATATTCTATATCAATTGAATTTATTTTATCAACGATAGCTAACTAAATGTTATATTTCATCACTATAAAACTACGAACTTTAAACTTATTTACATCCATTCTTCCCTGATTATATCGCCCTTCACTCCTATTACCACGAGTTTTACAGGGATTTTTCGGTTTGCTTCGTCAACTGCTTTTAGTGCGAGATTCAGTAAGCCACCACAGCAGGGAACTTCCATAATCAATACTGTCAGCGTATTGATAACCGAATTGATTATCATAGCTTTAAGTTTTTCAACATACGATTCTTTATTTGAATCGAGTTTTGGACAGGCAATAGCCAAAATTTTACCCGCTAGAAAGCGATTATGAAAATCGGCATAGCTAAATGCCACACAATCAGCAGCCAAAACAACGTCGGCACCTTTAAAATAACTTGCCTCCGGATTCAGTAAATGCAGCTGTACGGGCCATTGACGCAGTTGCGAAACCACTTCGGTTGAAATTGCAGGTGCCATTTTAAAACCGCTAGCTGCTGTTGGAGCAAGTGTCATTTCGCGGCTTCCCGGACAAGCACTCACTGGATTATGTTGAAGCGAAGCTATAGCAGGTTTGGAAGCACATCCGGCACCATTGTGATTATGAACCTGTGCAAAATCAATTTCGATTCCGTTGGCGCGCAAATAACCAACACCTTGTTTCAGGTAATCTACTTCGCCATGCTCTTTCAAGTGTTTCAAATGAGCAAGTATTGTTTTTTCTCCTTTCGGAATCATGCGTTCAATGGTGGCAATTTCGTCATAAGGTTCTGCTTCACGCTCTTCCAGCGTAATAGCCCCAACCGGACAATCACCAATACAAGCGCCTAGTCCGTCGCAAAATAACTCACTTACCATACGGGCTTTGCCATCTATCATTTGAAGTGCACCTTCGTGGCAACCACTTACACAGGCTTTGCAACCATTGCAAAGCTCTTCATCTATTTTTATTATTGTTCTTTTCATAAATTCATTTACTATTTATTCATTTACTATTTACCACTTTACCTAAAAATGGTAAATAGTAAATAATTAACTGGTCAATTATTTAATCATTGTCAGAAGCATTTTAAAGCGTTCTGGTGCATTTACAGCGTGACGAACATTGGCAGGCATGATAATGCTTTCACCTACGTTTAATTGTGCTGAAATCCCATCGATTACTACTTCGCCAACACCATCAAGAACCTGTACAATAGCGTCGAATGGAGCGGTATGTTCGCTCAGAAACTCACCTTTATCGAAAGCAAAGAGCGTAACATTGCCTTTTTCGTTGCGAATGATGATTTTACTTACTACAGATCCTTCGGCATAAGCCACTTTGTCTGTCATACTGAATTTTTCAGCGGTTGGGAATGCTTTATTTTCCATGTTGGGTTGAAATTTAAACTGACTCATATATAATTTGCCTTAAATTGATTAAAAACCTGCTATATGTTGTATTTTTGCAAGGAATAATTTTCTATGCTGCAAAAGTACAGCCACTGAAACTCACAAAGTGTAACAGATGTTACACATAGCAAAATAATTGAGCTTTTATGAAAAGTAATAATCCTGAATGGGTAGGTTTTAGTGATTTCGAAGAAGAAAATGGACTTTTTCCGGCTGATATGATCTACAGCATCCACGCTTACCGGAAGAATGAACTGATTTTTCGTCAGGGAGATGTGTGCGAAGCCTTGTATGTGCTGATTAAGGGATCGGTAAAAACGGAAATGATTACCGAAAACGGGAATCTGCTTGGTATTGAGATAATTAATGCTCCCCGTCCACTCGCTCCAGCCTTTTTATTCTCCGACAATAACCGTTTTCCGGTTGATGTTACAACGCTTGAAGCTGTTGAAGTTCTGCGAATCCCTAAAGAAGAGGTAATCAGACTAATGACTTCGCAAGCTGATTTTATGAAACAGTTCCTTACTCACAATGCCAATCGTACTCAGTTTCTGACTAACCGTCTACAATTACTATCCATTAAGACTATCAAGGGTAAAATAGCACATTTTCTACTCGAACAAAGTAATGAACAGGGTCAAAAGTTCAGCATAAACCGCAATCAAACTGAATTAGCCGAATTCTTTGGAGTTGCGCGTCCATCATTGGCGCGCAGTTTGTCGGAGATGGTTCAGGAAGGAATTATCAGCATCAATAAAAAAGAATACACGATACTGAATAATAAAGGATTAAGAGAGTTATTGCTGTAATAATTGTAGAGACGCATTGCATTGCGTCTCTATATTTAACAACCGTAAGTCAATCCGTCAGTTCCTTCATAATAATTAATAAAGGCCTTGTTTACCAATCGATTACCGCCCGGTGTTGGATAATTTCCTGTAAAGTACCAGTCGCCGGTATGATTGGGACAAGCCTGATGTAATCCTTCAATGGTCTGATAGACAAGTTGAACGGGACAATCCACCTCCTCGGGAGTAAGCATTTGAGCTATTTTAGCTGAAATTTCTTCCTGAGCAAAGGATTTGTAAATCTCTTTCACATAGTTTACAACCTGCTCTTTTGGCATATTTTCCTGCGCTTTGGATTTACGATAAACCTCGTCAATAATATTTTGACGACCTGATTCTTTCAACAGTTCAATAGCTGCCCTAAATGCACAAAACTCATTCATACGCGCCATATCAATACCGTAATAATCGGGATAACGCACCTGAGGTGAAGAAGACACGATTACAATTTTCTTTGGTTCAAGCCGGTAAAGAATTTTGAGAATACTCTGTTGTAGTGTTGTACCACGTACAATGGAGTCGTCGATAGCCACCAGATTATCCACTTTCCCTCTGCGAATAGAGCCATAAGTCACGTCGTAAACGTGAGTAGCAAGGTCATTACGTTCGTCGTTGGTAGAAATAAAGGTACGTAGTTTAATGTCCTTAATTAATACTTTCTCGACACGGATGGGCTTTTGGGTTGCATTTTTGATACCATCTTTCATACCAAAAAATGCTACTTCAGCTGTATTGGGTATAAACGAGAAAACAGTATTTTCCATATCATTATCAATGGCTTTCAGAATAGGTTGAGCCAATGATTCTCCAAGTCTCTTACGTTCTTTGTAAATATCGATATCACTACCGCGTGAGAAATAAATCCGCTCAAACGAACATTTGGCGAGTTCTGAAGCCGCCGGACGAATAGTTTCAAACTTTATTGTACCGTTTTTCTTGATAATCATAGCTTCACCCGGGTTGAGTTCTTTCACATCTTCCTCTTTCACGTTCATAGCCGTCTGAATAACAGGACGTTCGGAAGCTGTCACCACAATTTCATCATCTATATAATAATATGCCGGACGAATACCTTTAGGATCACGGAAAACAAAGGAATCACCATGTCCCAGCATGCCACAAATGGTATAACCACCATCCCACAATTTCTCCGACTTGCGGATGAATGAAGCTATATCAAGGTTTTCCTCAATTTTTTGAGTAATCGTAATATCATTTGTATAACGTAGTTTAATTTTATCATATTCCTTCTGAACTTCCCGATCGAGCTGAAAACCTAAGGATTCAAGCATCAGGAAAGTATCGCCTTTATCGCGTGGGTGTTGTCCTTTGAGCGTCAAATGCTCAAATAATTCTTCCACATTGGTCAGGTTGAAGTTACCGGCAAGTACCATGGTACGGTTTTTCCAATTATGACGGCGAAGGAACGGATGAACGTACGATAAACCGCTTTTGCCGGTAGTACTGTAGCGCAAATGTCCAAGATAAAGTTCTCCCGCAAAATCTAATTCGGTTTTGGATTTAGATACGCTATTATAAACATCTTCTGATATGGAAGCCATTTTTTTATTGATAGTAGCAAAAATATCCTGAATAGCATTTTTTCCTTCTACACGTTCGCGCCAGATATATTCTTCTCCGGGTGGCATATCTAGTTTCAAAGTAGCTAAGCCTGCTCCTTCCTGACCACGGTTATGTTGTTTTTCCATCAACAGATACATTTTTTGTAAACCATACTGCCAGGTACCGTATTTTTCCTGATAAAATTCAAGTGGCTTCAACAGCCTGATCATTGCAATTCCGCACATCTTTTATAATTTTCAATTTTCAATTACTTCTGATAATATCGTGATAAACAAGAAGAAACAAAAAACCCCAACGAAGACGCAGGGGTTTTGAGAGTGTACTATTCTACCGTTACGGATTTGGCAAGGTTACGAGGCTGAT
>JBAWXD010000204.1:0-6710 GCA_037144275.1 Paludibacter sp.
GTTGTAAATGCTTCCATTCTGAATCTCTACCAGAAAAAAAGATTGTTCTTGCTATAACCTTTGAACTTATTTTTTGAAAGAATGGACATTTTTTGTTTGAGTCAGCATCAAAATTTAATTCTGAAATAATCGAATTTATTGAATCCCTGGTTTTCCATTTGGCTTCAAAGTATTTTATGTCATCTAATACTAAAGGAGTTGAAAATACAATTTTCCTGTAATCTTTATCAATTCGTTCAATATAAAGTATATTCTGAACAAAAATATCGAATGACTCGTATTTTACATCAAAACCAATAATAATGTTATCAACTTTGATTATTTTATCTTTAGGTACAACAAATTGTAGCATAAAATGAGTATTATGGAGCAAATATACGACCTTTTTTTCCAAAACAAAAAATTAATCAACGATAAGCAATAATTTTGTCTATGAATTTATATTCATAGTGAAAAATTAGTTTTAACAGTTAAAAAAATGATTTATGAAAGAGAAAAGCAATCACAGTGCTGACATTAAAAATCCTAATCCTGGGACAAGTGGGACAAACAAGACTTATGATACCAATCAAGGTAATCGAGGTGGACAACTCAATCCAAACAAAAAATGAGTAGTTAGTACATTGAGAGCTAAGAAATTTTCTTAGCTCTCAATCTTTAAATATCAAAACAAATAAACATGTGTACGTTTTGCAATTTTTTACCCACGTTTCGGATTTCATGTGTACGTTTTGCGATTTTTTACCCACGTTTTAAATGTCATAGGTAATTTATTCCACTTTTAGACTGCTGACATTTGCTATAAGTTATTTGCCCTGAGGAGCTGCCCGTATTTGACTTTCAGGTAAAACCTGACCACTTTTTTTTAGTCTGTATAATTTTTTTTGACAGGACCAAGCTCATGACCAAACATCTGCAATACCTGATTTACTTTGTCTAATCGCAGGGTTGGTTTACCTTGTTCCAAATCACGTAAAAAACGAAGACCAACTCCTGCCTTTAATGCTAGTTCCGGCTGAGTGAGTTTTGCATTGTTACGCTTGTTTTTAATAAATTCGCTTAATGTCATATTGAGGACTAATTTGAATTACGATTGTATTTTATACCCTATCGGGTGCAAAAATAGAAATTGTTTTATTAATTATACCATTTCGGGTATAATTATTGCAAGGGTTACTTTTATAGTTGTATATTATGCAGCTCACAAACAAACGAAATACGGCTCAATAATCGCTATATACGAGCTTTATTTTTTTTTAAATGAGCCATAACGACCAAGGTAGAGTTTGTATTTTTACGTTAGAAACGTTTTACCATTAACTCCTCGTTGAAAACGAGGGGAGAGTGGTTTCCGAAGTCTTTCCGAAATCATTCCGAAGTCATTCCGAAGTCTTTCCGAATTTTCTTGAAGTTGAGGGTTGAATATTGTTACTACAATACCGCCATTCATTTCTTTTGTTTCCGGTTCGGGGTTTTATTGCCTTGTATAAATTGAATTTATTTCCAATTATTGCCTTGTAAAATCGATAAAACAATTGTTTTGGGTTGACAATGGGAACATGGGTTTCTTTTTTTGATAATATGAATTTTATTCCTACCTTGTGCAATAATTTTGCACACTAATGTATTTTATTTGCACACAAAATCAATCACTTTATGGCCCAAAACATTTTAAACAAGTATATCTGGCTTGCCGATACAATTTATAGTGCTGGAAATATATCACTAAAAGAGATTAATTCTAAGTGGTTACATAGCAGTTTGTCAAATGGGAAACCTTTGACCCGCAGAACTTTCCACAATCATCGAATTGCTATTGAAGAAATTTTTGATATAAACATAGGGTGTAATCCCATTACCAATGAGTATTATATTGAAGACATCGAAGAGTTTGGCAAAAACGAACTGATTAAATGGCTTTTAAACAGCTTTTCAATTAGTAATATCATTCAGGAAAGTAAAGATATTAAGGACAGAATCATACTTGATGAAGTGCCATCGGCTCAAACCTTTTTAGCGGAGATAATAAAGGCGATTCGAGAAAACAAAATCGTGATAATGACCTATCATCCATTTTGGAGTCCAACGCCACTTGAAATTGAATTCTATCCATATTTTGTAAAACTATTCAACCGACGCTGGTACGTATATGGAAGAACCGAAACTGAAGATAAGGTAAAAGTGTATGCGCTTGACAGAATTAAAAGACTGATCGCCACAACTGATAAGTTTGTTTTTCCGGTTGATTTTGTTGCTGCCGAATTTCTGAATGCTTCAATTGGAATTATGAAAACCGATTCGGAGAAACCCTGCAAAATCAATATCAAGGCTTATGCTGAAACATCACAATATTTACTGGCTTTACCGTTACACCATTCGCAACAATTAGTTGAATCAACCAAAGATTATACTATTTTCAGTTACTGGCTTTCTCCTACTGACGATTTTTATCAGGAAATTCTACGAAAGCGTGAATATCTGGAAGTGATTTCCCCTCAGTCAGTTCGTGATAAATTGGCAAGTATCATTCTCAAATTATCAGAATATTATTTGTAGATTTGCAACGTGTTAACTTATTAAAATCACTTAATCAATAATTCAAATGCAAAAACTAATTCATTGTATCGATGCAAGTATAACAGCAATGATTGCATTACCTAACAAATCTAACAAATGGGATGTATTTGCCATCTCAGAGATACATGGTATGGGTAATGCGGATTATGACAAAAAGGTCTTTGACTTCGATTTTATTGAAGTCGTTCCGTTGAATAGCTTTAACTGTCTATCGTATGTTTGTTTAAATAAAGATAACAAATGGGGCTTATTGGAGCTAAAAGACAATGATACAATCCAATGCGAATGGAAACTTATAGCTGATTTCATTTATGACGACATGGATTCTATGTTGAAAGAAAGGAAGATTAATAAAAAAAAGTATTCAATTGGTGAAATTAGATATTAAGCCACAAATTGCATAATGGAGTAAGCTATTTAGATTTTCTATTATGAATATCTTCTAATTCTTTATGGCTTAAAATTTTCCCTGAATAATCAAATCTTTCCACTGCTCCCTTGATTTCAACAAAGATTAAATCTTTGTTGAAATCAAGGGATTTTATCGTATTTTATATCAATTACCCTATCTCCATTCTTGTTAATAATACCCCACTTATCGCCTTGACAAACTATTAATTGGTTACCATCTATAAAATCTTTTACACTGTCATAAATTCATTGAATTATTAGTTCGCCAATACTATTAACAAATCCATATTTGCCTTCAATGCACACTTTTGCCATACCGACTTTTGTAAAATCTTCTGCACTGTCATAAATACATTGAACTACAAGTTCGCCTATTTTGTTGACAAATCCGAATTTCCCATTAATACACACTTTTACAAAACCATTAATAAATTCGCCACATATATCATCGTAAATCATTGGTCCTATTAGTTTGCCTTTGGTGTCGATAAAACCACCTTTGTCTTCGATATATGCGACAGCCAGATTATCATCAAAGTCGGAAATGTAATCATAAATCAGCGGAATTACAATTTTCCCTTTCTTATTGATAACACCATATTTACCATCCAGATCCACCACAGCTAATCCTAAATGAAAATCTCCAATGCCATCATACTCGGCAGCAAAGCGTCTTTCAAATTCTTGTATAACTAAATCATTCTTTGACATATTAATAAGTTTTTTGTAAGTTCGTTATGTATTTTTCTTGATTATTTGTTCTTTGTGTAAATATCCATCATTATCATCCTAAATATCATCAGGCCAATAACCGTCAAACATTTCGGGAGTAAGACTTTCTGTGATTTTATTTACTTCCCATATAATTGGAATAAGGTGATTTTCTATATTTTCTGCATCAATCCGGTGTCCGCAAGGCATAGTGTAAGTTTTGCTTTCGCCGTATAGTTTTTTGAACAAGTTGAGATATGAAAATAATTCGTCTTGCAGTCCAAACAATCCGTACATCTCGAAACGCATCTCTCCGTCTATATCGTGTGAAGTTTCTAAGGCTTTGAGCAGCTCTATATCTTCTTTACTCATATTTGGCGAAAGATTATGCAAACGCTCCGAAGGAAGCAAGCACGGGTTTATTAAAATGCGTGGAAATCCGTGTAAAAATGTAGCAATAAAGCCTCCAAATGAAGAACCGATCACAACATTTGGCCGAAATTCATACATATATTTTTTGGCTTCTGCAATATTTTGTTCTATTTGTGCTACCGTACTTAAGTCATTAGAGAACTGAGGCGCGAGAATAATTGCGTCATTGCCAAGTGCCTTTTGTAGCCCCTGAACGGTTTGGCTGTTGCCGGTGCTGCCAAAGCCATGAATGTAAAGAATTTTTAATGACATAAATTATGAATTTTAGAGTCAGTCGATAGAAATTGTTTCTCCATCGTTTATTTCAACTATTGGAGTTGAGAAAATCCCGGTATATTCGCTTTTACTAAAAGTATGAATTGGAACAATATTTTTTGGTTTTATTGCTTCAACCATTTGTTTTAATGTTTGCGTGTCTGCGTGTCCGGAAGTATGAATTTTATGTATGTTGAAATTGCGATTTGTCAAATAGTCAAGTAATTTCTTGGTGCCCGATTTTTGCAAATATCCTTCCCACATCGAATATATTAAATTTCCGCCATCTATACCTTTAATGTTTTCCAAATCCTTTTGCATTGAAGGTCTTACAAGCATTACTATCTTATCTGCTTGGTTTCCTATTTCTTCTTTGGTAATTTTATACTGTTTGAATTCGTATAAGATTTTCGCATTCCCTTCTTTTGTTAATCTTTTATCTGTGTAATGCGCGAACATTACTTTTAAATTTTCAAATTCTTTTGAAGGATTAGGAATTTGAGCAAACTGGGATAACTCTTTCAGGATTTTCGCTACGTAAACGTCAACAACAAAAATTTTATTGGTTCTTATGCAAGCTCTGTAAATTGAAACAATTCGGTCTATATTTTGTCCGGAAGTGTATATCAAATTGATTTTATTTTGCTCTTCAAAAACCTTTACAAAGTCATTTTCAATCACTGTCTCTGTCTTAAATGGCTTGCTTTCTCTACCAATAGTTGTGCCTTCCAATAGCAAATAATCCACATGCAGAGGTGCATTGTGTAAAAACCATTTAAAAGCGTTTGCTTTCCTTCCATGACTTCTGAAATCGCCAGAATAAAACAGACTTTTACCTTCTGCTTCCACTAAAAATGAATACGCATCAAAAGCGGAGTGGTCAGCCCAATAAGGCGTTATTGAAATGTCGCCAATCTGAAATGCCTTTTCTTTTTCAAAAAAGTTAACATCCCTAATGTGTATTTCTTGCGGTGTAAATAAATTGTTTAGTTCAATTAATTTATGGGTAGCCTCACCTAAATAATGTTTTACATTTTTATGAATGTAATTAAGCAATCCATAATGATCTTGATGTGCGTGAGAAATGATAACACCATGAATCAGTTTGTCAGTATCGTTATAAAGCCCTTTAATGTCCGGCAACACTCCGTGTTCAATTAATTCTGGGATTGTTAGGTTTTTGAATTTACTAAAGTCAAATTCACTTCCATCCTTATTGACTAAGGGCATGCCGAAGTCAAGCAGTATTCGTGTGTTTTCGGACCAGACCTCTACACACGAACCACCTATTTCATGGGTGCCTCGGTGGATTTTAAATTTCATGACGTAATATTATTTGTTTTTTGAAATGAAGTCGTAATTTTAATATTTTATTATCTTAACTTCTCTTTCCAAAACTATTTTACCTGATTTTTTTTGGATTGTGTTTGGATCAATGTTTAATAGGCTAGTATAATCTTCATTAGGCTCTTCAACTATATAAAATTCTAATTTCCCAATTTTATTATCCTCTAGATTTGAATTTATTTTTGCAATTAAACTTTGTAGCTTTGGATATTTTCCTATTTCAGATATTTGTTTTCCACTTGCAGCATTATCAAATGTCAATATACAAGGAATTATTTTTTTTTCATTTGGAATGTAATCCTCTAAAAATTTATTTATTAGGTTAGAATCTGCTAATCGGGTAACGTAAGTAAAAATTTGCAAAATCGCTTTTAATAATGATTCATTTGATTGGGCTTTTTTTACTTCAAAAACCAATATACTTCCATTCCTTTTAGATACAAGGTCAAAATCACCCTGATTTACTTTTTTAGTCTTTTCTTGTTTTGGTGCAGTTAATGGAACTTCATAATCCAAAATTTTGCCTAATAATGGATGTTCAATTTTATTGTATTTATTGAATAATGCTCTACAAAATCTCTTTTCTGTGAATTGCGTGATTTCAGTTTGTAGCTCGCAATAACCTTCATGAACATTAATTTTAAAATTGTTTTTTCTTAAACCAAATTTATCAAATTTAATTTTTTCAAAATCACGCAATAACCATTCTGATATAATTTCAGAATTTCCTCGACTTGTGATTCTTTTCCATTGATAAATTTCCTTCCAATTCTTTAGTTTTTTATAATCATTTACCAAAATACTCATGTCTGTATGCCTCATAATTTTATATTTTAAATAAGTTCTATAATTCAAAAATATTTAATGGTTAAACGTTTGTAACTTAAAATCTTCAGGAAAATCTACTCGTCTTCGGCTTAGAAAAAATCTTTTTTTCCAGGTTATTCGGGTAAAATAATATCTAGAGTATCGAAATT
>JBAWXD010000205.1:0-6681 GCA_037144275.1 Paludibacter sp.
AACTTATTCATTTTTTTTATTGTAGCATTTTTTTTGTACAATACTTTTATTTTTTGAAAGAAAAAGTTATCAACAGTTTGCAGTTCCGAAAAAAACATCTATTTTTGCAGTCCCAATTCGAAAACGTAGAATAATAACGTAAAAATACTATAAGCAATGAAAAGGACATTCCAACCTTCTGTTAGAAAAAGAAAGAACAAACACGGATTCCGTGAAAGAATGGCAACAGCCAATGGCCGCCGGGTATTAGCATCACGTCGTGCTAAAGGTAGAGCTAAACTTACAGTTGCAGATGAAGGTCGTCACAAACACTAATCATTCTGTCAAAACAGCATAAGGAAAGTAAAGACTTCAGGTAAGTTTTTACTTTTTTTGTTTTTATACCTTTGCGAAACAATAAATTCAGTAATTTTGCGCGAAACTTTTTACTTTCAACTTTCTAACTTTACACTAACGAATGGAATTAAAGAAATTTTGGAAAGAAACTATCGGGGGATTTGTACTAAAAAACGTGCTGATTGCTTCGGGAATTGTTGTTGTGTTGGCATGGGGTGCCCTTTTAGGCGTTGATTTTTACACGCATCACGGCGAGTTGCTCGTTATTCCTGATTTACGTGGATCCAATATTGAAGAAGCGGAACAGATTCTTGCAAAAAAAGGCTTGTATGTTCAGGTTATCGACTCTGTTTATGTTCGAAATAAAAAGCAGGGTGCTATAATTGAACAGATTCCATCTCCTAATTCTACAGTCAAAAGTAATCGCCCGGTATATATTATTATAAATTCACGTAAAGCCCGTCAGGTTGCGTTACCCGAAATAAATGAAGTGTCTTATCGTCAGGCTGATGCTATGCTACAATCGGTTGGATTGAGTGTTGCTAATGTGGAATATGCTTCGTCAGAATTTAAGGATTTAGTCATTGAAATTAAGTTGAATGGAAGATCTGTTTTTCCCGGTACGCGTATTCCCGAGGGAAGTGCGGTAGTTTTAGTTGTCGGAAATGGTACAGGTACTGCCGAATCAAAAGTTGTTCCATCGTTGAAAGGTATTGGCTTGGATGAAGCTAATCTGAAAGCGAATGGGGCTTCATTTCAGGTTGGTGCTGTAGAATATGATGTTCCACCTTCGGGTAATGAAGCCAAATATATCATTTATCGCCAACGTCCTGCTGCTGGATCTTCATTGTCTGCGGGTGGAAAAATTGATGTATATCTTACAACAGATAAAGCCCGACTAAACGAAGTCTTTGAAGAAGATAAAAAAGACCAAACCGAAGAACAATTTTTCTAATATTCAATAAATCAGCAAATTGTGGTAGAAGAATTTTTTGAAGAAATTGAAGATGATGAAATTGATGAAGTAGGAGGAGAGCGGGAGCTTTACGAACATTTCCGTTTTGTGGTAGACAAAGGTCAGGCCGTTACACGAGTTGATAAATACCTGGTCAACTGCATGTCCAATACTTCGCGAAACAGAATTCAGGATGCGGCGGATGCCGGAAATATATTGGCAAATGGTAAGCCCGTGAAATCCAATTATAAAGCCAAACCCAACGATGTCATTACCATTGTGCTGGCTTATCCTCCCAACGAATTTGAAATTATTCCGCAGGATATTCCGCTCGATATTGTTTATGAGGACGATGACATAATGCTGGTGAATAAACAACCAGATTTAGTGGTTCATCCGGGTTTTGGTAATTTCGATGGAACACTGTTGAATGCCATTGCCTGGCACATGAAGGATAATCCTGGTTTTGATGCCAACGATTCGCGTATCGGACTGGTTCACCGCATCGATAAAGATACTTCAGGACTTATTTTAATTGCAAAAACACCCGAAGCAAAAACGCTGTTAGGTAAGCAATTTTTCGATAAAACAACTCAGCGACGCTATCAGGCATTGGTTTGGGGAAATGTAAAAGAGGATGAAGGTACGATTGTCGGTGCTTTAGCCCGCGACCCACGCGACCGCATGTTATTCACCGTTTTTCCCGAAGGAGAAAATCCGGCAGCAAAACATGCTGTAACGCATTATAAAGTCATTGAACGTCTGGCTTACGTCACCCTGGTTGAATGTCGGCTCGAAACAGGCCGTACTCACCAAATTCGGGTTCACATGAAGCATATTGGTCATACTATTTTCAACGACGAACGTTATGGTGGTCATGATATTTTGAAAGGAACTACAGCAACAAAATACAAACAATTTGTAAAAAACTGTTTCGAAATCTGTCCACGGCAAGCTTTACATGCCAAAACGCTTGGTTTTGAGCATCCACGCACGGGCGAAATGATGCATTTCGAAAGCGAATTACCGTATGATATGCAGCAGTTGATTGACAAATGGCGTAATTATGCCAAATTTTTAGATGAAGAATAAATCAAACTATCTTTTTAAAATAAAGGTTTTATGAAAAAAAATATTGCCATCGTTGCGGGTGGAGATTCGTCGGAAGTAGTCGTTTCGCTGAAAAGTGCAGCGGGATTGTATTCGTTTATGGACAAAGAGCGGTACAACATTTATATTGTAACCATCGTTGGAAAAACATGGCAGGTTGAATGGTCTGAAAATGAGAAAATTGCAATAGATAAAAACGATTTTAGTTTTATCCGTGAAGCTGAGAAAATTAACTTCGATTTTGCGTATATCACCATTCATGGCACACCGGGCGAAAACGGTATTCTGCAGGGATATTTTGAATTAATCGGCTTGCCATATTCGTGTTGCGGTGTGTTGGCTGCTGCGGTTACTTTCAATAAATTTACCTGCAATCAGTATCTGAAAGGCTTTGGCGTAAAGGTTTCCGAATCGCTGGTATTACGGGAAGGACAAATAGTATCGGACGAAGAGGTGGCTCAAAAAATAGGCTTTCCATGCTTCGTGAAACCAAATGTTGGTGGGAGCAGTTTTGGTGTAACTAAAGTAAAAAATAGTGAGCAGGTACAACCAGCTATTGCTAAGGCATTTGCCGAAGGAAATGAAGTGATGATTGAAGCTTTTCTGGCCGGAACTGAGATTACTTGTGGTATCTATAAAACCAAAACAAAGTCGCAGGTTTTACCGGTTACAGAGGTTGTTCCAAAAAATGAATTCTTCGATTTTGATGCAAAATATAAAGGCGAAGTTGAGGAAATTACACCTGCCAGAATAAGTGTAGCATTGACTGAGCGCGTTCAAAAACTTACTTCGATTATATATGATATTTTAGGTTGCAAAGGTATTGTTCGTATTGATTATATCATTTCCGAAGGAGATGTGATAAATCTTCTTGAAGTAAACACCACGCCAGGAATGACCGCTACCAGCTTTATTCCTCAACAGATTGCTGCTGCAGGATTAGATATCAAAGATGTGATGACAGAAATTATTGAAAACGAGATTTTGTAAACACTAAGGTATTAAGATCACACAGGTTCACAAAGTTTTTAAATATAATAAGAGTCACTTAGTGTTTTAAGTGACTTAGTACTGAGATAATTATGAAGACATTTGATGAAATACAAGATATTATAACCTCTGAATTAGAGCAGATTAACTGGAGTAAAGAGCCACGCGGACTTTATGAACCAATTGGCTATGTGTTAAGTATGGGTGGAAAGCGTATCCGTCCGGCGTTGACCCTAATGGCTTGTAATTTGTTTCAGGACGATGTGCAAACTGCTGTGAATACTGCGCTTGGGTTAGAAGTATTTCATAATTTTACCTTGCTGCACGACGATATTATGGATCGCGCCGATGTTCGGCGTGGTCAGCCAACCGTTCATAAAAAATGGAATGACAACACGGCTATTCTGTCAGGAGATGTAATGCAAATAGCCTCTTATCAATTAATTGCCAAAACTCCTGCAACTTATTTAAAGTCTGTTTTGGATTTATTTTCGAAAACTGCAGCCGAAATTTGTGAAGGTCAGCAATATGATGTGGATTTTGAAACCCGTGACGTAGTTAAGGCTGAAGAATATCTGGAAATGATACGCCTGAAAACTGCAGTTTTACTGGGATGTGCGTTGAAATGTGGAGCATGGATTGGTGGAGCAGGAGACGAGGATGCACAAAACCTCTATAATTTCGGTATCAATATTGGTCTTGCTTTCCAGTTAAAAGATGATTTGTTGGATGTGTATGGCGACGAAGAAACATTTGGAAAAAAAATTGGAGGTGATATACTTTGCAATAAAAAGACCTACCTTCTCATTCATTCAATTGAACTTGCTGCTGGTGAGACAGAAAAAGAGTTAAAAGAATGGTTAAAAATTTCGGACGAAAAAATTTCGGACGAAAAAATAACTTCAGTAACCAAAATTTATAATCAGCTGGGAGTTAGGACTATTTGCGAAGACAAGATGCATGAATTTTATACAAAGGCAGTCGCAAATTTGGAAAATGTATCTGTTTCGGTTAGTAAAAAGCAGGAATTGAGAAATTTAGCTTCAAAATTGATGTCGAGAAACGATTAATTTATTTATCTTTGTGGGCATGATTGAATTTTCAATTTCATAATCCCCAATTTTCAATAAATGACATACGGTCTTATATTGTATATTGTAAATTGTAAATTATATGCCTTACCGTCGACTCCCAAATACTGATCAGGCACGCCTTCGTGCTTTGCGTACTGCAATTCAACTCGCCGATAAACAAAACTATGGAGAGCAGGTAGTTTTATACAAAACCATCCACGAAGCAAAAACATACCTTAACGGTTTCGAAAAACAGTTGGTTCAATATCAACAAACACTTGAAAGCCAGGTTTCTGCAAATAAACGTTACCAGCAAATTGTCCACAATGCCCGCTTATACATTTCACATTTTATTCAGGTCTTTAATCTTTCCATTATTCGTGGAGACATAAAAAAAGAGCATAAGATTTTTTACCAACTTGATCCAAACGTGCATACCGTTCCTGATTTAAGTACTGAAGCTGCTTTGTTACATTGGGGAAAGTGTGTGATAGATGGAGAAAATGAGCGACTTAGAAATGGTGGTCTACCTATTTACAATCCAACTATTGCCAAAGTTAAAGTACATTACGAAGTTTTTAAGGAATATAAATCAACTCAGAAAATTCATCAAAACACAACTACACGAAATTGGGAAGAATTGGTCAGTTTAAGGCAAAAAGGGGATGAGATAATTCTGGAGATCTGGAATCAGGTGGAATCTAAATTTAAAGACGAAAAACCATACAGCCGATTGATAAAATGTCAAGCTTACGGATTAATTTATTACTACCGCAAAGCCGAAAAAATACTTTCAAAAGTCGATGATTTGGTTGCTGACGAATAATTTACTATTCTATTGTGTTGGACGGTGTTAATATCAGATCCAGGCGTTTATCCCAAGTATTTAATGGGACAGAATTTATTAACTGAAAATCAAATCCAACTCCGATTTTTAGTGTCTTTTGCTTTCTGAAAAATCGGTCATAATATCCTTTCCCTCGCCCAAGACGATTTTTTTTCGAATCAAAAGCTACTCCCGGAACAATTACCAAATCAACTTTACCATCAAAAATCTCCTTTAAATCGGGTTCCCAGATCCCCAGGGCACGTTGTACCATATTCACATCTGAACTATAACGTTTCAATCTCAGTTTTCTACCTTTAATGGATGGTAAAATGATTAATTTTTCATCTTTCCATTTTTTTATAAATGTTTGAGTTGGTAATTCATCGGGAGCAGACCAATAAATCATTATAGTCTTAGCAGATTTAAATTCAGATAAAGATTCTAATTTGCCGAAAACAGCTGCAGCAGCAATTTCCTTTTCTTCATCGCTCAAATCTTCTTTAATGTGTTTGAGATCGAACCTGATTCGCTTTTTTTCTTCATCTATTTCAAAAGAATTTGAAAAAAAAGGAAATAAAACATCCATGATACCCATAATAATTACTACGTTATTAACACAAAACACGATATTATGTGGCAAAAATAGCAATATGAATGGAAAATTACAAATAAATCTGCAAATTATTTGTAATCATCATTTATTTAAACACTATTTGTTAATTCAATTAATTATTGTATTTTTGACCGCTGAAGTTAAATTATCCATTCACTTGAAATCAGAGAATATATGAGAAAATTTACTTTATTATGTTTAATGTGTTCATTATCAGCACATAGTTTTTCGCAAATCTCTGATATTCTAGCTTCATCCATTTCAATTGCTCAAACTTCGGTTTCAGATACTCATAACTGGACAGCATTTAATAACCCCGCCATACTAGGCTATGCCGATAAACCAGAAGCTGGACTTCAATTTGAAAACCGCTATTTTATTTCTCAACTTTCAACTAAAACTGTTCAATTTGAATTGCCTTCCAAGTTCGTGAATACAGGACTTTCATTCTCACACTTTGGGTATTCGCTATATCATGAAATGATTATTGGTGCTGGCTTCGCTCGTAGTTTCTCCGACAAATTTTCTTTGGGAGTGCAGTTTAACTATTATATGGCTTACTTTAATGCTTCCAATTCGTATAGGGGAGCTTTGCTGCCTCAGGTGGGTTTATCAGTAAAATTATCACCCTCTTTTAATATTGGCTTTAATATGTTCAACCCTTTTCAAACGAATATTGAAACTGAATATGTAACCAAAAGATTAGCATCTGTTTTTAGTTTAGGTTCTGAATACTTTTTTTCTCCTGAATTAGTATGGAGAGCACAAATAGATA
>JBAWXD010000206.1:0-6610 GCA_037144275.1 Paludibacter sp.
TTTCAATTTCATAAAATATTCTGTATCATCAACTTAGAGGTACTGAGTAGTTACACCGGATGACTAATATGAAATTGCGGTTTTTTACAGATATTTCACATGAATTACGCACACCTTTGACTTTGATTGCTTCACCTGTAGAAAATATACTTCGTACAGAAATACTCTCAGAGCCTGCAAGGGAACAACTCACGGTAGTTCAACGCAATACCGAGCGAATGCTTCGTTTAATTAATCAAATTCTTGATTTCCGAAAAATACAAAACAAGAAAATGAAACTGTTGGTTGAGTTGATTCAACCCGGAAGTTTTATGATTGAAATCTCTAAAAATTTCAGCAAAATGGCTGAAGAGCGCAATATAAACTTTCAGGTTATTGATCAAAGCAATAATGCCACTATCTGGGCAGACAAAGATAAATTTGAAAAGATTTTTTACAACCTACTCTCTAATGCCTTCAAATTCACACAGCCGGGAAATCCGATAGAAGTTCTTATCTCCGAAAATCAGGATGTGGTTTCTATCATTGTGAAAGATATGGGTATGGGTATGAGTAAAGATAGAGTAAAATTATTGTTCAACCGCTTTGAGAGTATGACCGGAGCGAATGTGTCTTTTCAGCAGGGAACAGGAATAGGATTGTCGTTGACCAAAGAATTAGCAGAGTTGCATCATGCAAAAATAGATGTGGAAAGTGAGCCGGGTAAAGGCTCATCGTTCAAAGTCTCTTTTCTGAAAGGGAATGAACATTTTTCAAGTGACAATGAATATGTAAGTTTTGAAAACATTGATAATGAAATGTTAGAGAATATAGAAACAGTACCTGATAACTTCGGTATAGAGATTTCGGAAATAAAAAATAATCCAGAAAAGCAAAGTATTCTAATTGTTGAAGATAATAACGAGTTAAGAGCATTTCTTAGAACTATTTTAATCCAAAAATACGATATTCTGGAAGCTGAAAACGGAATTCAGGCTTTGGAAATTGCTCGCCGGGAAATTCCTGATATTATTATTACAGATGTGATGATGCCCGAAATGAACGGAATGGAACTTGCCAAAACAGTAAAAGAAGATATTAAAATAAGTCATATTCCTGTAGTATTGCTTACAGCCAAAACGGATATGGAAAACAAACTGGAAGCATTGCAATATGGCGTTGACGATTATATCACTAAACCGTTCAGTTCGGCTTATCTGGAAGCACGTATTGAAAACCTGTTGAAATTACGCAAACAATTACAAGAGTTATACCGATCATCATTAACAAGCGGAGTTATTTCGCCATCAAAACCTAACGTTGTTTCGCAAGACGATATTTTCATTCAACGTATCATGACCTATATTGAAAATAATATCGAGAACTCCGAAATAACAATCGACGAAATTGCGAACCATGTTGCTTTCGGACGATCTACTTTCTTTAAGAAATTGAAAAGTCTGACAGGGTTATCACCTATTGAATTTTTAATTGATATGAGAATTCAACGGGCTGCTCAACTAATTGAAACAGGAGAATACAATTTCAGCGAAATTACGTACATGGTAGGTATCAGCGATCCACGTTATTTCAGCCGTGTATTCAAGCAAAAATTCGGGCTAAGTCCTAGAGAATATAAGGACCAGTGTCACGAAAAAGAGAATAAATCAAAAAATGATTAACTGACTTACTAAAAGTACCATTTATAAAAATAATCCCCTGCTGATTAATCAACAGGGGATTATGTTTTAATACAGTTTCTCCAAATACATACACATTAAAAAAATTATATGGCAAAAAATCCAACTTTATTACCAATATCTGAACATGTCAGGAATTTTATCCATCTATTTTTGTTACGTGAAAAATCCAGTAATTTTGAATTTAAAAATTAACAAACAAACATGAATCAGAAAGCATTTTTTTTATTTATTCTTACACTTATATTCTGTGTGAATATAAATGGTCAGTTTAGCATCCATACCATCGGTGATTCTACCATGGAACAAAAAGCAACTGATTCTGTATCAAATCCCAATGGGCAACGCGGTTGGGCGCAAATGTTGGCTCAGTTTGTTATTAACGGAGCTGTGATTAACGATCGCGCTAAAAGTGGTACCAGTTCAAAAACATTTTACGAAGAAAAAGACACTTATGGCAACTATCGCTTTTGGTTTACTGTAAAGCCTCAAATTAAAGCGGGCGATTATGTAATTATTCAGTTTGGACATAACGATGAAAAAGATGCTGGCTGGGAAAGTGCTCATAACGGTATAGCTTATACCGGAATAGGTACTAATCCCTGGGATCAATATACCAGATATCTGTGTGCTTATGTAAACGAAGTTCGTGCACTTGGTGCAACTCCCATTTTGTTTACTCCGATTGTTCGAAATGGGTTTACAGGAACAACCATGACTCTAACTGCCTGCCACAATATTGGAACGGACTCCATCGGTCGTCCACTCGACTATCCGGCTGCTATGCGAAAAGTAGCCGATAGTTTGAAATGCGCACTGATTGACCATACACTTTTGACTAAAGCATACTGCGAAAGTATCGGAGCTAGCCAGACAACCTCATTGATTTATAATGTAGGAGATGGAACACACCTTGGAATTTTCGGTGCAACAACTTATGCTCGTTTAGCGGTTAAAGAACTTATTCGACAGGGTATACTTACCGATTATCTGAATGCTAATCCTGACATTCTGGTTAGCCCAACAAGTATTGTAAATGGCAAATGTTATGCAAATGCATCCTCCATTACACAGGTAAGTTTGAGTGGAACAGACTTAACTCCGACAACTGGAACATTAACAATTACCACTCCGAATGGCTATTCAGTATCATCTACGCAAACAGGCACTTACAGTCAGAGTCTGCAAATACCATATACTTTAGGTACAATTAACCTTACAAACATTTACATTAAATTCAAACCTACAGTTGTTGGTAATTACAACGACAGTATAGTATTAACGAATGGTACAAAAATAAAAAAGATTGCAGTTAGTGGTCAATGTATTACTCTCACAGGTCAAAAAGCCAGTGTATATTGGGAACTTTCTGCAGCACCTGCCAGCGCTGCTGTTCTTGGACCGGTTAATGCTATTCCTGAAACCTACAGCAATATGATTTTATCAAGTTATGCAGCTACTGGAACTACTCAAACCTGGTCGGGTGGTACAACCAGTTGGAATGGTACTGCTTTAGGAGTAGCTACAAAAACACAACGAAATGTAATTTCATTAACTACCTGGCCTGCAGGTGATATTGATATTGTAAATAATCGATTTATACAATTTGGAGTGAATGCAGTGGAGCAAACTATTTTTGATATTGATTCAATAGGCCTTTATGGAGGCGGTGCCGGAGGTAGCGGTATGCGTTTTAAAGTATATATTTCAAAAGATTCGTTGTTTAGCGACCCAAACTCAACTGTAATGATCAGTGATCGTGGTACAGTAGCCAATACCAGTAATCAAATGTATCCTATATCTTATAACAAACTTGTTGAATTAAACGGTGGTGAAAATCTATTTCTGCGTGTTTACCCCTGGTATAATGGAACAGCTTCAGGCAAAACAATTTGTTTATACGGAGTATTGATAAAAGGAGTAGTTTCTCCAATTTCTGTAACTAATAATGTTCATTGTTCTGATATGAATGTATATTGTATTCCAACGATTGTAAAAGACAGAGCCGTATTAAAATATTCACTTAATCAAAATTCTAATGTGAACATCTCTGTTCAATCAATAGATGGGAGTACAATAAAAACAATAAATAAAAAGTCACAATTACCCGATACTTATCATCAAGATATCGATATGTCATTAATGCCTTCAGGTATATATTATATTAATATAAATGCCGCTAGTGAGAATCAGACTATAAAAGTTCTAAAAAAATAAATCGAAAGTTGTTATGAAGAAAAAGTATTTTAAATATTTTTCCCTAATTGGATTACTGATTTTTGTATGTTCTGCTATGACTCGACCAATCCATATTTTCATGGCAGGAGATTCTACAATGGCACAAAAACCGATTTTTAAAACTGTTACCGATACTGTAACAGGACAAAAATATGATGAAGCATTTCTTGAAAGAGGATGGGGAATGTTATTACCTGAATTTTTCAATGAAAAAGTTGTGATTGATAATCTGGCTCAAAACGGACGAAGCACACGCACTTTTATCGAGCAGGGTTGGTGGGAAAAAATTATATCGAATGTTCAAAATGGCGACTATGTGATTATCCAGTTTGGACATAACGATGGATCTCAGAACAAACCCGATCGTTATACCTCACCAGACGATTATCGGGCTAATCTTCTTAGGTTTGTACATGAGGTGAAAGCCAAAGGAGGCAACCCTATTATTTGTACCTCTATTATGCGTCGCAAGTTTGATAAAGATAAGTTGGTGGATACTCACGGAGTTTATCCGGTAATCTCGCGCGAAGTAGCGACAGCTGAACAGATTCCATTGATAGATTTACAAAAGCTTACTACCGATTGGTTGACTTCAGAAGGAGCGGAAAAATCAAAACAATATTTCCATAAAATTCCTGCCGATGGCTTCAGTAAACTTTATCCAAAAGGGCTCGACGACAATACACACCTTAATGAAAAAGGAGCGCGGATAGTTGCCGGTTTCTTTGTAAATGAAGTTAAACGATTAAATATAAAGCCATTATATAATGAAATAAATGATAATCATTTAAAATCTAATTAAAAAAACTTATGAAAAAAACTTTCTCATTATTTCTGATTGCCTTAGTCTTTTTAATAGCTAAAGCAAATGCGGATAGCATGACATACACATGGTCTTTTGCATCCAATTTATCGGGAACTGCCAGCAATGCACAAACTGTTCCTGATGCATCATTAGGTTCAGCATTTGTAGGCACTACTTACAACAATACATTAGGGACAATCTCAGGGTGGGCCAGAATGGCAAGTTCATCTTATTTGCCATATACCTCGTATAATGCCAATGGGTATATTCAGTTTCAGGTAACACCACCTGTATCTACTAAACTAACCATTAGCTCCATAGCAGCAAACATGTTGGGAGGTGGAACCAGTGGTGCAATGGTAGCAGCTTATTATTCATTTGATAATTTTTCGACAACACCGGGCACAAATATTGGTACTGCCACCTATAATGGAACAAGTGGTAAAACCACTACAACCTTAGCTGGTTTAAGCTTAGCGAATACAGGAAGTGCATCTGCGACAGTTCAGGGCCTGACACAATTCTCACCAACTATTACCGTTAATGCCGGACAAACTCTTTATATACGTTTTTATGCCTGGGCAGGTTCTGCAAGCAGATATCTAGCTATTCGAAATGTAACGGTTAATGCTACTACCGAAGCAATTTTAAGTACAGTAAACCTTACTACATCAGTTACTCCATCAGGAGCAGGAACTGTAATTCCGCAATCCGGAACAATAGAATCAGGTTCAACTGTATCATTAACAGCAACAAAAGGCTTTGGCTATACTTTTAAAGAATGGAGAGGTGGAAAATCAAATATCTTTATATCAAATACAAACCCTTTAAGCATCACTCCAACCACAGATACTTCGATTGTAGCAGTGTTCGATCCTATCCCAACCTATTCATTTACAGTAAATAAGAGTGGAACGGGTTCTTCCTGGGGACAGGTAACATTAAATCCCGCTCCTACAAACGGGAGGTATGAAACCGGTACTGATGTAACAATGACCGTAGTACCTAATGGAGTTACCTCATTCATGTACTGGGAAAACACAGCCACAGATCTTTCAAGAACAATAAAAGTTACTAGTGATAGTATATTTACAGCAACTTTCGATGTCTTGCCATTTATTGCCGGATGGGATTTCAGAAATACTTCACCCTCATCCGACAGACAAGGTGATTATTATTCATCTGTATCCAATCAGGGATTGTTTGCTGAGAAGAATCAGGATGGGACTTCAACAACCTGGTTGGGAAGTGGAGGTCGTTATTCTCCATCATACCCCTGTGCAAGTATGTGGACTCCGGTTGCAAACTGGCCAACTCCAAGATATTTTCTGACAACATTTTCTTCTGTTGGCTTTTCAAATGTACGTATAAGTTCTATGTTGGGAGCCTCTTATCACGCATATCCGGTTGTTGATCTATGGTATTCAATAGACGGAACAAATTACACAAAACGTAAAAGCGTAAACCTTTCTGCAGCATACGGTTCGTCCTGGGTTCAGTTAAATGATACTCTACCGGCTGATGCTAATAACCAGACTAAATTGTATGTAAAATGGCTTCCGGATGCAAGCAGTACGCCTGTTTTAGGCAATGCTACTGATGTAGATGGTACCGGAATTACCAATATATTTGTATTTGCCGATGAAATACCTGTTGTAGATAACACAGCGCCATCGTTGGTTGCTACAATTCCGGTTGAAGCTGCAACATCAGTATTAGCTAATGGTTCCATTGTACTTACCTTTGACGAACGTGTAAAAGCCGGAATAGGAAACTGTACATTGAACGGAGTGACATTAACACCTTCTTTCGGTTCAAAAACAGTTTCGTTCCCCTATACGAAACTTGCTTATAATTCCGATTACACATTCCTTATTCCATCCGGTGC
>JBAWXD010000207.1:0-6568 GCA_037144275.1 Paludibacter sp.
AGAACTCAATCCGGCAATAGCACCTATTTTAATAATCGGACGTAACCATACAAGTCCCGGTCCGGCACTATTAATAGCCAATGCTATTGGAGCTTCCACATTCAAATACTTATAATTCAGAATTCCGGTCAACACTAGGCTAACGGCAATATATAAAACTGTACAAATAAGCAGAGAAAATAATATTCCTCTCGGCACATCCCTTTTTGGATTTATAGCTTCCTGCGAAGTGGTGGAAACCGCATCGAAGCCGACATAAGCAAAGAAAACAACTGCAGCGGCTGTAAGTACTCCCGACCAACCAAAATGGCCAAAACTCCCTGTATTGGCAGGAATAAATGGTGTCCAGTTAGCAATATGAATATGTGAAATCCCAAAACCGATAAACAACAAAATAACAGTCACTTTTATCAATACGATGATATTGTTGAATTTTGCTGACTCTTTGATGCCAATGACCAACAAAGTAGTCATTAATGCGACTATAAAGATAGCAGGGAAATTAATGATAGCACCGGATGCGTGCCAACCTTTATCGTCGAAAACAAAGGGACTCTGACACAATGCTTTTGGAATGACAATACCAAAATCGGCTAAAAAGCTGGTGACATAACCAGCCCAACCAACCGCAACTGTGGCCGAACCAAAAAGGTATTCCAAAATTAAATCCCAACCGATTATCCAGGCAACAAACTCACCCATAGTGGCATAACCATATGTATAAGCACTTCCCGAAACGGGAATCATGGACGAAAATTCGGCATAACACAATCCTGCCAATAAACAGCCAAAAGCTGATATAATAAACGACAATGCCACAGCCGGTCCGGCATGCAAAGCGGCAGCAGTACCGGTCAACACAAAGATTCCTGCACCAATTACACAACCTACGCCCAATAAAGTCAGGTTAGTGGCTGTTAAATGTCGTTTAAGTGAATTGTGATTGCTGTCGGCTTGTTCTTCGAGCTCAGCCAATGTTTTACGAATAAATAAGTCTTTAAACATATTTGGTCAGTTTGACAGAATTAAATAGATTTTGCTTTAAATTTATAAGAATTTGGTCACAAAAATAGCTTTATTTATTTATAAACTGTTATTATCGAGACTATTTTTACATTTACACTTTCTGATTTTCACTCCAAACTCTTCAAATAATTCAAACGGAGCACTTATACCCAGGGTTTCCCAATCAGCACCATCGTGATTGTGAGCCTGAATCAAATTGATTTTGTATAGTTTATTTTTTAGAACTAGCTGTTTGGAAATGATGGACTTAGGCGAAAGCAAAAGCTCATCATACCAACTAACAGGGATTCGTGGAAATAGAGTTTCGAGACAAAAAGTGGAAAGTGATTTATGGGTAATCCAATATACTTGTTCGGGTGTGAAATAGAGGATAGCATTGGGTGTTCCGGTATGTAGCCAGCCAAAAGTTTTGGGATATTTGCTATAAACTTCGACATATAAATCGCCAAAATCCTTATCCCTGAATTTCTCTGAAACGCGATAGTTAATATCATTCAGAGTCAATATCAAGTCAACATCCTGATACTGCATTTCCATATCAGCCTCCGAATCGGTATTAAACCTTTGAATTTTAGAAGCTTTTAGCACTTCCCAATAAAAAGTATCGGCTTTAGCAGTTTGTTCACGTTCGTGTTGTAGACTGGCTTTGAAATTGTGAATCACGTTTTGGTCAGTTTTAAAATTTTTCCTGTCCATGCTGGTATTCGACTAATAAACAGGTCTTTTGAATTGAGATTGAATAATGGAAATTTCTCATTTTCATTTAATAAATTATGCACTTTGTAGTTTTGATTTTCATCCAAACCCAAATATTGAAAAGCTTCCAATGGAAAACGCACTTCAGTATCCAGGTCTTTGTCATCAAAATTAAGTACAATCAATAATAACTCGTTTTCGAACTTGCGAAAATAGGCATATTGTTCGTGTGAATTGAACTTTAAATTGTCATAATTTGCATATTCCAGGTCGAACATCAACCCCTCGTAAATCGCTTTTTCAGTAAGTGTTATATTCAATAATTTCTGATAGAAATTTCGGAGTTCTTTTTGCTCGTTAGTCAGTAGACTCCCATCAAATTTTCCGGCATTCGACCAAGCCTGAATGGTTTTAACACCCCAATAATCAAAAATGCTGGTACGACCATCTACCCCACTGAAACCCTCACAATCCATTGCCTGTTCACCCAATTCCTGACCACAGTAAATCATAACCGGAGCTTGAGTCAGGGTTGCCGAAACAATCATGGCAGGTTGTGCATACACTCCAGCACCGGAAAAGAAACCCGAGCCAATACGCTGTTCATCATGATTTTCGAGGAAGTTAAGCATTTGATTTTCAATACCACCAAGCGATTGCCAAGTATTCGTAAGTTCGCGAACAGGATAATTTCGGCTGGTAATATTCCGAAGCATATCATACATTCCCACTTTGTCGTATAAATAGTCAAATTTTCCATTACTTAAGAAATTCCGATATTCAGACGGATTATATACTTCGGCAATAAACAGGATATCAGGATATTGTTGTTTAATTTGTGGAATAACCCATCCCCAAAATTCAACCGGTACCATTTCGGCCATATCGCACCGAAAACCATCTACTTTTTTTCCGGCCCAGAAAAGCAAGATATCACGCATTCTGAACCATGTAAGCGGTATTGGATTGAATTGTTTCTGACCTCCTTCCACGTAATTTACTCCATAATTGAGTTTTATCGTTTCGTACCAGTCGTTCATAGTTGGCGAAGCTGTAAACTGGTCATTACCGGTAGCTTTCGCAGGAAATTCCCAGTAATCATTCGCATCAAACTGCGGTTTAAAAAGCTGATTTGGAATATAATAGAAATTATTCAGTGGTGAAAAAGCCCAGGCAGGATTATCATTATGACCTAAATCCACCACTCCGGCTGGTTTTGCATCCGAATGATACTGACGGGCAACATGATTAGGCACAAAGTCGATAATTACCTTTAAATCATTAGCATGTGTGCGTTTCACCAAATTTTCAAATTCTCCCATTCGGTTCTCTACATTTACAGCCAAATCGGGGTCAACATCGTAATAATCTTTAATAGCATAAGGCGATCCGGCTTTCCCTTTGATCACTGCTGGATGATCGTTGGAAATTCCAAAAGCTGAATAATCGGTTTGAGTGGCATGTTCAATAATTCCGGTGTACCACACATGTGTTATCCCCAGATTTTTAATCTCTTTCAAGGCTTTATTGCTAAACGAATTGAACTTTCCACAGCCGTTTTCTTCTATTGAACCGTTGTATTTATTGGTAGTTTTATCATTCCCGAAAAGACGTGGTAAAACCTGATAAATCGTAAATTTAGACATAAATTAGTTGAATTTGTAAAGTAAAAATGTATAAAAAAATTGTTTATCTGTCTTTAACTGTATGTTGAAACTGTTTATCAATAGCCTGAATGCGTACGTCAATCGGTTGAATTTGTTTTATTTTCATTGAATTCTCAGCGCTGCCACCTTTATAAGCAATTATTAAATCAGTAAGCCATACAGTACCCAATGCTGGCATCATAAATCCTACTTCATTTATATTGGCATTGGCTACCATTTCGGTAGTATAACAATATACATTGTTGATAAAATAATAAAGCGAAGTGCCGAATTTATAGACTTTTAGTTTATTGACTCCGGCTGACACAATGGATGATTCGCTCAATTCGGTATAAAAGCTATAGCACGAACGGTTTCCCATATACATTTTCTTATTATTATTGATAGTAAAATATTCAATCGGATCGCTTGTTCCATCCGATTTAGCTGCCACAGGACCAAAAATCAGTCCGTATTGATTCGACACATCGCCCGTGGGATAGTAAAAGGTCATTTCATATGAAAATGTGGAATTAATGTCGATGGCACTCGGCAAACTCGCAAATACCAAAAATATCTTATCAACACTCGATTGAAAACGGATTCTACGATTATCAATGCTAATAGCCAGTTGAGAACTGGTTTTATCAAGCCAGATAGATTGACTTACATTGGTAAAGGTTTTCGAATAAACGGTTGTAAATCCGGTTGTATCAACAGGCAAGGTTAAGCTTGCAAAATCGGGCAAAACTGTATTTACATCAAATAATTCATCTACATAATACTTTCGCCTAACGCCACGATAATTGATATTCCAGGCACGGTCGGCCACTTTGGTACCACCGCACATAATTGATTTCCAATCATCGTTATCAAGGGTTGTATTCAAGTGTGATCGTCCCAGCAATCCATGACCCAATTCGTGAAAAAGCAAATCTTCTTTCATTAAATCGGCTCCGGCACTACTTGTTATATCATTCCAATAGGCTTTATCTATTTCAATGCGAATGGGGGTTTCATAATGAGTTAAACCGGCTGTATTAGCTGACAAATTTGCGAATTCAATAATTAATCCGTCAGTTTGCGGACTGAAATTATGACCTCGCAATGCCCCTTCTGTTTCAAAGCGTTGGAGATAATCGGTGAAGGCTGGGGCAATTCTGTATTCTTTGGGATCTTTGCATGAAATCAATAAAACAAGCGAAAAAAAAGCTATGTAGATATGTTTTTTTACTTTTAACATAGTTTATTTTGAAAAAATCAATTACAAATATAAACAAAAAACTCAAGAATGATGTTATTAGTATATTGAGAGCAAAATTTTTAATCAAAATAAATAAAAACAACGATTATGTCAACAGTAAAATTTAAAGGGGGCGACGTTCAAACCAACGGTAGTTTACCCGCAGTCGGTTCACAAGCACCTGATTTCGTATTAGTTAATGGTAGTTTACAAGAAATTCATTTGAGTGATTACAAAGGAAAACGTGTTTTGTTGAATATTTTCCCAAGTATAGATACAGGCACCTGTGCTGCTTCGGTTCGTAACTTCAACAAATGGGCTGCTTCACAAGAAAATGTTGTGGTAATTTGCATTTCAAAAGATTTACCTTTTGCTCAGGGACGTTTTTGTGGCGCTGAAGGTATCGAAAACGTTACTACTGCTTCGGATTTCCGTTATAACTCTTTTGCAACTGATTATGGGGTCTTATTGACTGATGGTCCACTTAAAGGATTAATGTCACGTTCAGTTGTTGCAGTGGACGAAAGCGGTAAAGTTCTTTACACTGAACTGGTTTCGGAAATCGTTAACGAACCAAGTTACGATATTAATGTTTTTTAATTTAGGCGATTTGTCAGCAATGACAATTGCCTTAGTGTGAGTAAATTAAGTAAAACGTTAATGACAACCTCTTCCTGCTGTGAAGCTAGGAGAGGTTTTTTTATGCTTAAATGAGAATTTATATTTGCAAATCACTATTAACTTATAATGCTTGACTAATTTACGAATGGTTCAAATAAAAACAAAATGAGCAAAGAATTCAGTTTCTTTACTCATTTTCGTTTTTTAATAATTGCAATATCAATTGGCAATCAATTTATTATGCATAGATTCATAATATTGATAAGGAGTCATAAAAGTAGCGTGATGTTCCGATTGTTTATAAAACTGAATAAGACTTTCAAATTTAACAAATATTTCTTCATTCCAAGCAGCAGGATGAATCTGGATAATTATATATGGTTTCTTATTGTCATTACTGTAATTTTTTTCAAAACTTTCAACATTGAAGCTTTTTAGCGATAAATAATCTATACTCAGAATAATGCGATTATCGGTTTCCTGAATTACTCTTAACTTTGGATCTTTCCAACCAGTATGAGTATATTGCTCTATCTTGCCGTAATGTTGCCACACTTTAATTTCCGGAAAACTTTCAATAATTCCTTCAGTAATCAGCTTTGTACGGTTATGTGGTGCACCGAATGAATGGCTTGTAAGGTGTAATGTATCAGAAAAGAAATGTTGAGCCAATCGGATATGTGTATGTTGGTAATTATAATCTGTATTGTAAAATTCCGTTATTTCACTGTTGGCTTTTAAATCAAGATGATCGTAGCCATGATTCCAAAATTCAACGACCGGAAAGCCATTTTTCTGTTTAATATTGGCTATTTTTTGAATTTCGGGAATAGAAGATTCATGAACATTTTTGGAAATAACGCCTATACCGGCACAAATGCTATCATCAACCAGAATTTGTATAAATCGATGCCAGTTTCCTTCGACATCTCCCATATCATCAGCCTTTAAAATTACAACTAAACCATTAGGGGAATTCAATGAAACATCCTCTTTGCACGAAACCAATAAACCTGACAACAAGCATATTGATACTAAGATTGTGTTTTTAAAATTTCCGTAAAATTTAATTTGCATAGACTAACTCTTAGATATTTTGCAAATATACTGAATTTTGGAAACAACACAATTTTGTAGCTCAAATTCTAAGTTTTTGACAGCTAAATTAATGTTTATGAGGAAAATAAAAAAATCAGGTATGCTGGGATTATTTTAAATCCACCATAAGTTTCAGATTAAGTTGACGACCGGTAAGATAATTAGGAACTGCCCATTGAGTGTTGTTGATATCTGTTACCCAATAATAGGAATTGACATTTTTAAAGTCTAACAAATT
>JBAWXD010000208.1:0-6544 GCA_037144275.1 Paludibacter sp.
AAACAGAATCTAAAGAGTTTTTACCGGGAAGTAATAATCTGGTTGAAGTAGTATCGGAACGATTTATAGTGTAAGATGTCAGATTATTTGAAAATCCGTTTAACAATACATGAAAGGTCACGGTATCGCCTACACTTATTGAATCGAGCATATAAACATCTGCTACATCGGTATATTTTGCTGACAATGTATCATTTTTATTGGTTAGAGGCTTTGTAACAAACGTAATCTGGGGTGTATAATTTGAAGTACTTGTCAAATCACAAGCCGAAAGCAGGGTGCAAATGAGCAATAATATTAGGAAATATGATTTCATGGTAATAGTAGTTTTGACTTAATCAGTATTTCGACTTAATGGATGAAAATAGGAATTAAAACGGTTGTAAATTGAAATAATTTCATCTATTCTGAAAACCATTGCAAAAATACACAAAATAATTCAATCAACCTTAATTTTTCTGTAGAATTATCGATTTTATAAGTAGAAAATAAGCCATACGTGAATAAACCAAAACAAAATACCGAAAAACTTCCTACCTTGGTCGGGGTGACAAGATTCGAACCTGCGACCTCTACGTCCCGAACGTAGCACGCTACCAACTGCGCCACACCCCGATATTTTCCGAATTGCAAATTTATTATTATTTTTGAAAATAAAAAAATCAGCATTATCAAAAAAGCACTATAATCAATGACTAATACTGCCTGTTCCAAACAAACAAAAAATAGAGTCTTTCTTTAAAATTTTGCTTAAAGCCAACTGAAAAAAGAGATTGTAACTGACAAAATCAGTATCTTTGCAGAAAATTAGAATAGATGTTTTCAAAAGAAATAGAAAAATTCATAACCGATAAGAATTACCCTGCATTTGATCCAAAAGCTGTATTTTTCGACATGGATGGTGTATTATATGATTCGATGAAAAGTCATACTAAAGCATGGGTTAGAGCAATGAATGAATCAGGTTTGCCCTTCACCGAACAGGATGGATATATGAACGAAGGACGGACAGGTGCTTCAACTATCGATGGGGTTTTCGTTCAGATTTATGGAAGAAAATCGACTGAAGAAGAAAAACAAGCGATTTACAGTCTGAAATCCAACTACTTTGAAGCGGCCGGAAAAACTGAAACAATCCCTTATGCCTTAGAATTATTAAGAAAAATACAATCACAAAATATTGAAATATATTTAGTTACTGGCTCAGGGCAGGCAACTCTTTTGCAAGGCCTGGAAGATCATTTTCCCGGTGTATTTGTAAAAGAAAAAATGGTAACAGCTTTCGATGTAAAAAATGGGAAACCTCACCCTGAACCCTATTTAATGGCACTGAAAAAATCAAAACTCAAGCCATGGGAAGTTATAGTGGTTGAAAATGCTCCTTTGGGAGTTGAGTCTGCTACTATGGCCGGTTTACTAACCCTTGCGGTAAATACAGGTCCCTTGGCACCAGAAGTTCTGTCGGACAGTGGAGCCTGTATCGTTTTCACCGGTATGAAAGAACTGTATGAAAAATGGGACAAAATTATAACGAACTAACTTTTTGTTGTAACATTCAAATTCAAATACTATGCAACTAATTAAATATCCAGGTCGTGAGGAATGGTCAACGATTCTAAAACGACCGGTTTTTGACACAACAACTCTGTTTGGAACTGTTCAGGAAATACTGGATGATGTGCGTAAACGAGGCGATAAAGCCCTGAAAGAAATAACATTGCAATTTGACAAGGTCAAAATCAATATTTTCGAAGTTACAAAAGAAGAAATTGCAGAAGCTGAAAATCAGATTTCGATGAATCTGAAACAGGCAATTGAAATGGCACGTCGCAACATCTGGAAATTCCACTCAGAGCAACAACACGAAATGCCAGAAATTCAGACTTCTCCCGGGGTTTATTGTTGGCAAAAATCAGTTGCTATTCAAAAAGTAGGACTTTATGTTCCGGGTGGAACAGCGCCACTATTTTCAACGGTACTGATGTTAGCTGTTCCGGCACAAATAGCTGAATGTAAAGAAATTATACTTTGTACACCTCCTAATAAAGAAGGTAAAATTCATCCTGCTATTTTGTATGCCGCTAAAATAGCCGGTGTGCATCGTATTTTTAAACTTGGAGGTTCACAGGCCATTGCTGCTATGGCCTATGGAACTGAATCCGTGCCCAAGGTTTATAAAATTTTCGGACCGGGTAACCAGTATGTTACCGCCGCTAAACAATTAGTTTCATTACACGATGTGGCCATTGACATGCCGGCAGGACCTTCGGAAGTAGAAATCATAGCCGATGAAACTTCGAACCCCGTTTTTGTCGCAGCCGATTTGCTTTCACAAGCTGAGCATGGTGCTGACAGTCAGACAATTTTAATTACCGTTTCCGAAAAAATTATCGAACCGGTTATGGAACAAATTGAACTTCAACTTGAAAAACTCCCACGCAAAGAAATTGCTAAAAAAGCATTGGAAAACAGCAAAATAATTCTGCTAAAAACGCTTGAGGAAGCTGTGGAAATGACCAATGACTACGCTCCGGAGCATTTGATTATTTCAACCCGCTTTTATTTGGGAGTTGCCCAGAATATTGTGAATGCCGGATCCGTTTTTCTGGGGAATTATTCCCCCGAAAGTGCAGGAGATTATGCATCAGGAACAAATCATACTCTGCCAACAAACGGCAATGCAAAAGCTTACAGTGGTGTAAATCTGGATAGTTTTGTTCGTAAAATCACTTTTCAACAATTAACTCAGGAAGGACTTACCAATATAAGTAATGCCATAATATTAATGGCTGAAAACGAAGAGTTGATGGCTCATAGCAATGCTGTTAAAGTGAGATTGAATGAAGAAAAAGAAGTGGTTGTGATCGAAAGTCGCCACCCACGCTGAATACAGTAAACAGTGAGCAGTAAACAGTTAGCAGTTAGCAGGCGGTTCGCGAATGAAATGAGTAATATCGGCGAAGCCAAATATCGTGAGCGAAGCGAACTAATAACGTGAGCGAAGCGAACAAATAACAATGTATATGAATTTAGAAAAACTTTTACGCGAAAATATACGTTCCCTTCAACCTTACTCGTCAGCACGTGACGAATTTAAGGGTGAAGCTTCGGTGTACCTAGATGCGAATGAAAATCCCTATAATGCACCGTTTAATCGCTATCCCGATCCCTTGCAGTGGGAAGTGAAGAAACAGATTTCAAAAATAAAACAGGTACCCGCCGAGAATATCTTCCTTGGAAATGGAAGCGACGAACCAATTGATTTACTTTATCGTGCCTTTTGTGAACCACGACTTGATAATGTGGTTGCTATCGAACCTACCTACGGCATGTATAACGTTTGTGCCAATATAAACGACGTGGAATACCGCAAAGTATTGTTGGATGAAAACTTTGATTTTACGGCTGATAAATTACTCTCGGCAACTAATCTTTATACCAAAATCATCTGGCTTTGCTCGCCGAATAATCCTACCGGAAATAGCCTGAATAGCAACGAGATAATTAAATTATTGGAGTCTTTTGATGGAATTGTTGTGTTGGATGAGGCCTATATTGATTTTTCTTCGGGTAGAAGTTTTTTGGACAAACTAGTTCAATATCCGAATCTGCTTATCCTTCAAACTTTTTCAAAAGCCTGGGGTAGCGCAGCTATCCGACTTGGAATGGCATTTGCCTCAACGGAGATTATTTCCGTTTTGAATAAAATAAAATATCCTTATAATATTAATATACTAACTCAGGGACAGGCACTTAAAACAATTAGTCAGTCTGAACAAGTGGCTGAATGGGTTAAGGTTTTATTGAAAGAACGAACCTTATTAATCCAAGAACTGAAAAAACTAACTTTAGTTCAACATATTTACCCTAGCGATTCAAACTTCGTTCTAGTAAAGGTCAATGATGCCAATGCAACTTATAACTATTTGGTTGACAAAGGGATTATTGTAAGAAACCGATCATCTGTTTCCCTATGTCTGGGTTGTCTCCGAATTACTGTGGGAACGCCGGACGAAAATAATACTCTGATTCAGGCATTGAAATCAGTTTCATGAAACAAAGGATAGTTCACTTATCAATTTTGTTTACTTTCTCTATAATGAGCTTTGCTAGTCATAAAGTTTATGTTATTCACGGATTTGGTGGAATTAAGCTACAAATGAGCAAAATCAATAACAGTTTATTGAAAGAGGGTTACCTAACAGAAAATTATTCTTACCATTCATTTACAACAGATATTGATAGTGTTGCCAAAGAACTTTACATAAAAATCAAAGCTGAAAAGTTCGACTCAGTATCTTTTGTCACGCACTCAATGGGAGCTTTGATAGTAAGATCTCTGTACAAAAACATTGTCTCCAAAGCTGAATTTCCATTTATTTACAGAATTGTTATGCTTGCTCCGCCGAATAAGGGAACAGAAGTGGCAAACATTTACTCGTGCAAATTAACCCGATTCTTTTTTGGTCCTAATGTCGACAAGCTTAAAACCGGTGACAATTGTTTTGCAAAAAGCTTACCAATACCTGATTGTGAAGTCGGTATTCTTGCAGGGATGAAAGGTAAAAAACCATGGTACAATCCATCATTAAAAGATGACAATGATGGGAATGTTTCTTTAAATCTGACCACATTGGGAATTGAAAAAGATGCTGTAGAAATTCATTCTACTCATAATTTAATGACAATTCAGACAAAAGTCTGCAAATTGATTGTTTCATTTATCAATAAAGGAAAGTTTAATAGCGAATATATATTTTAATACCTACAAATTTATTAATTTTTCCCAATACCGCTTAAATGAAGCTTCAAATCTATTATTGATAAGAAGTAACTCAGATAAAAAATCACAAAAAATTGCTGCAGGACAAGGATTTTGGGACATTATACTTCGTCGAGTACGTTTATTTAATTTCATTATAGTTTGGAAAGCATGTTCGAAAAAGTAAAAGAAAATGATTTATGTCAGGAGAAAATGACGAATTGTAAAAGTTTTTCTAAGTGATAAAATCAACCTACTAATTTTTATTAAATCATTTTGGGACTTTACTTAAAAGCCGTACTTTTGCGCAAAATCTAACAAAACGTGCAGGTTTCAGTCAAAAAAAATTACATTAGAATCAAGATGAGTAAAATTGTTATCAATAGCTTTGAGGAATTAGAAAAATTTACCGGCAAAGAAATTGGAGTTTCGGATTACATCACTATCTCGCAGGAACAAATCAATCTATTTGCAGATGCCACATTAGATCATCAATGGATACACGTTGATACTGAACGCGCCAAAGTTGAAAGTCCTTTCAAATCGACTATTGCTCACGGTTATTTAAATATTTCAGTATTACCTTACCTTTGGGAGCAAATTGTGGAAGTTCGAAACTCTAAACTTACGGTAAATTACGGTATTGAAAGTTTACGATTTAATCAACCGGTACTGGTAAACAGCCAGGTACGTGTTCACGCCAAGCTGAAATCATTAAAAAACCTTCGTGGTATTTCGAAAGCTGAAATTGAAGTTTCGATGGAAATTAAAGACAACAAAAAGTCAGCGTTGGACGGAACAATCGTATTTCTATATCATTTTGTTTAGGGACTCGTCATTAGTCTTTTAATTATCGTTTCTGAATTTGTAAAATTCTTAATTCGATAAGCAAAAAAAAACATAAATCAAATGATTTCTTCTATTTACTTGTAAAAATGGAAATCAAGTTGTATTTTTACAGTCCTATAGCAAAAATAATTAAAACACATTATTATGAACCACTTACTATTTTTAGATTCTCCGGTTGTTATCGTTATTGCATTGGTCTTTTTGTTATTATTTGGCGGAAAAAAAATTCCGGAACTTATGAAAGGATTGGGTAAAGGAATTAAAAGTTTCAAAGATGGTATGAATGAGGTTGAATCTGAAATAAAAGACGTAACGAAAGAAACTACTAAGGAAGAACCTAAGGTTGACAAAAAAGAATCTGCTAAAAAATAATGAGTAAGCCGATTGAAAGTGAAATGACTTTCTGGGATCATTTGGATGATTTACGGAATACCTTATTTCGGATTGCCGGATTTGTTGGGATAACTTCACTGGTATTTTTCGCTTTTATGAAGTGGATTTTCGATCACCTGATTCTGGCACCTTCCCGTAACGATTTCTTTCTGTACCAGTGGTTTAATCAGCTTAGCAAAAAAATCCCCTACTTCCCTGATTTTATAAGCGGCACGTTTAATGTGAAGGTTATAAACATTAATCTGGCTTCCCAGTTTCTGGTTCACCTCACTTCTTCTCTGTGGTTTGCGCTGGTATTCAGTTTTCCCTTTGTCATTTATCAACTTTTTCTGTTTATTAAACCGGCACTTTACGCCAACGAACGCAAAAATGCCGGGGGAGTATTCTTTTTCGGAAACATATTGTTTTATCTTGGAGTTGCTGTAGGATATTTATTCCTTTTCCCGCTGACTTTACGGTATTTAGCCGGTTACCAACTCAGCAAATTTATCGAACAAAGCGTATCGTTGGATTCGTATATGAATACCTTCCTCATGGTTT
>JBAWXD010000209.1:0-6517 GCA_037144275.1 Paludibacter sp.
AGGTGGTCAATGCTATTGTGATTATGCCACGTTTAGTGGTCCAGAATGCACTCAGCCTTGTGAATCTTATTGTTGCGGTCATTAATTAAATACAGCATGAGTATTATATGAATTAATTAAAGATTATAATACTTATGTTATTCTTTATGTTAATAAATAGTGTATGAAAACTCAGGTAAAAGAAAAGAAACTTAAATTTGAAAGAATTGTAAAAGAATTGTATAAAAAAAATTGGGCTTTAATAATGATGGTAATATCAATAAATATGTTATCTCAAACAAATTCCATTTCTTATAATGATAGTATTATCAAAAAAAGATTAACGGATTACTATTACAATTTACGTCAAGAAAAACTTCAAAGAAATATTGGTCATCAATTCCCTACATTTCAAGTTGAATCATTATTTGGTCAAGTCTATACTGAAAAGAATCTTATCGGGAAAGTAACCTTTGTCAATTTTTGGTTCGAGTATTGTAGTCCTTGCATAGCAGAATTTCCTGAACTAAATGATTTGTTTATTAGATTAAACGACAATAAAAAATTTCAATTGCTGTCATTTACAAAAGATTCATATGAGCAAGCAAAAGCTTCAGTTTTAAAGTATCAATTGCTTTTCCCTGTTATATGTATTTCTGAGAAGGAATGTTTTAGTTTAAATTTTCATTCTGGATTTCCTACAAATATCATAGTAGATGAAACTGGAAAAATCATTTTTATCAAATCAGGTGGTTCACTTAATAAACAACAAATCGAGGCGAATTTTCAAAAACTTTCAATAATAATAGAACAAGCTCTAAGTAAATGATTTATACATCTAAAATTGGAATAACGTTTATTTCTGTTGCTTATGCGTTAAAATAAAAAATCGATGAATATTATTCAAACACTCTATATAAATGACTCAAAAGACCCATTTAAAGATTCTCTTGGGTGGGTAAAGCCTGAATTTCATTTAATGGGTTGGGCCTTAAGTTGTTTGCAATTGAAGAAGTTTTACAATAAAGTAGAGCTTTATTGTAATAGTGATGCTGCAAAGTTGTTAATAGATGTACTTGATTTACCTTATGACATGGTTAACATATCACATGATTGTTTGCATCTGATAAATAAAGACTTGTGGGCAATACCCAAAATATATACTTATTCTTTGCAAGAGAAACCATTTCTTCATATTGATGGAGATGTTTTTATTTTTAGTCCTTTTCCTGAGGCATTACTAGGAAAAGAATTGATAGCTCAAAATCCGGAAAATGCAACTTTATATTATACATCTACACAAGAAGAGTTGATGAAACATTTTCAATATTTTCCGAATTGTGTAAAAAATGATTTTTGGTCATCGATTCCAATAAAAGGCGTTAATGCAGGAATATTGGGAGGAAATAATATACCATTTATCAAAGAATATACAAAGGAAGCATTTGAATATATAAATCGAAATGTTGAGTATTTTCACCGTGTCAATAATTTAGATCGGTTTAATGTATTTTTTGAACAGCATCTATTTTATTCACTGGCAAAAGATAAAGGTATTCCAATAGATTTTCTTATAGATGATGTAATTAACGATATTGAATACAAGTATCTTGGAAACTTTCATGAAGTCCCTTTCCGTAAAACTTATCTTCATTTATTAGGGCATTTTAAAAGGGATGAATTTACTTGTCTCCAAATGGCTGCTAAATTGAGAGAATTATATCCTAAATATTATTATAAAATAATTGCAATTTTCAATAGCAATAATATAGAATTAATATGTCGCATTTTTAACAAAAAGAAGTATACTAAAGAAAGTCTTAAAGTCTTCCATAAAAAAGCAATAAATTGTTATCAAAGTGAGATTGTCGAATCTGACCTTGCTCTCAATAACCTTGAAGATAAAAGTATTCAAGATATTAAGTTCTTGAAAAACATTTTCAGCACTTATATTGAGAATGCCAATTTAACTTTGGATATTGATAAATTAAATAGCGACTTTGTGGATTTTTCCGAGAATCTGCTGATTACTTTGAAAAGAAATTCAAAGATGTCTGAGAACTATTACTATGGACGAGATATAGCAGCTGTGAATTGGTTTCAAGAACTCTTTAGTGTTGAAGATGATATTCAAAATAAAATGATTGTTCAAAGTGAGGGATTAGAAATAATTGAATCTGAGTTTGATTGGGCTGGTCTAATGAATAAATATTCAAGAGTAGGTGTTGAATATTATGAAAATCTGGAATTGTTCGAAGGACATTATTTTAATTTAGTTGTCCCAGAAGTTTATACTAAAAAATATTCATTGATTGATATTGACGAGTTTGAAAAAGCAATCTTAAATCACTTAACACGACCAATATCAATAAAAAATCTTCTTTTAAAGGTGCAATTGTTTGTAGATGATGATGTGATTCAAAGTCACTTAAGCGAATTTAATAATCTCGTTATTGAATTAATTAAACAATTGGTCATAAAAAAAGCGATAAAGCCGATTAACTCATTTATTAAATAGTATTTTGAAAAAAATATTCCCTCACTACTCGCAACACGATGCTATGGATTGTGGTCCTACCTGTATAAGAATGGTAGCAGCATATTATGGTCGTATATATTCTTTGGAAAATATTCGGGAAAAATCGTTGATAACACGTGAAGGAACCTCCATGTTGGGCATCAGCGAGGCAGCCGAAAACATTGGTTTTCGTACAACGGGTGTAAAAATTTCGTTCAAAGAATTATTAGAAGCTCCACTACCCTGTATCGTCCACTGGAATCAGGTACATTTTGTAGTAGTTTATGATATAACAGAAAAACAGGGGAAAGAAAAAATATACTTAGCTGATCCTGCTGCCGGGAAAATTGTTTATACAAAAGAAGAGTTTTGCCGTTGCTGGCTCAGTTCCAAAAACGAGGGGCAAGATGTTGGGGTAGCTTTATTGTTAGAGCCGTCCCCTGATTTTTATGAACAGGAAGATGAGAAAGTAAGCCGTAAGGGATTTTCATTTCTTTTCTCCTACCTCAGGCCTTACAAGAAACTGGTTTTTCAGCTTTTTATGGGCTTGCTTTTCGGCAGTTTATTACAGTTGATACTGCCTTTTCTTACCCAGTCCATTGTCGATTTTGGTATTTCGGCGCAGAATATAGGGTATATTTATTTGGTATTGATAGCACAATTGGTGCTAACGTTTAGCAGTTCTGCAGTAGGTTTTATACGGGGTTGGATATTGCTGCATCTGGGCACGCGAATTAATATAGCATTGATCTCCGACTTTCTGATAAAAATGATGCGCTTGCCTATGGGCTATTTCGATACCAAAATGGTGGGCGATATTCTTCAGCGTATCAACGACCATACCCGCATACAAAACTACCTGACCAATTCCAGCTTGAGTATACTTTTTTCTATTTTCAATCTGTTTATTTTTAGCATCGTATTATTTCTGTACAGTTTTAGCATTTTTGCTATTTTCTTTGTGGGCAGTGTCTTGTATTTCGGGTGGGTGTGGCTGTTTATGAAACGCCGTGCCGAATTGGATCATAAAAGTTTTGCTCAGAATTCCGCCAACCAAAGCAACGTGATACAATTAGTCACCGGCATGCAGGAAATAAAACTCAACGGTTGTGAGCAACAAAAACGCTGGGAATGGGAACGGATACAGGCCAAGCTTTTCCGGCTTCGTATCAAAGGAATGGCACTTTCGCAATACCAGGATTCAGGGGCGGTATTGATAAACCAAACCAAAAATATTATTATCACGGCTCTGGTGGCTAAGCTGGTTATTGATGGACAAATGACGCTGGGTATGATGATGGCGGTACAATATATTATTGGGCAACTGAATGGTCCGGTAGACCAGCTTATCACTTTTACACGAGAAACGCAGGATGCCAAACTAAGCCTGGAACGTTTGAGTGAAGTGCATGACAAAGAAGATGAAGAAGGAAAAGACGAACAACGTATCCGGGAGATTCCTACCCACAAAGATATTACGTTGCAGAATGCCACTTTTGGCTACGATGCCACTTCCATTGGCGAACCGGTTATTAAAGGAATTCATCTGAATATTCCCGTGGGAAAACAAACAGCCATCGTTGGAACCAGCGGCAGCGGGAAAACTACCCTGATAAAACTATTATTGGGCTTTTATCCGCTGCAAAAAGGAGATATTCTGCTGGGCGAAAACAATCTGAAAAACTACAGTATCCGTGAATGGCGCAAGCAATGCGGGGTAGTGATGCAGGATGGATTTATTTTTTCGGACAGCATAGCCAAAAACATAGCACCCGGAGTGGAAATTATCGATAAAGAACGTTTGCTGAATGCGGTCATTACTGCGAATATCCGTGAGTTTATTGAATCTCTGCCCCTATCCTACAATACCAAGATTGGTAACGAAGGACACGGATTAAGCCAGGGACAAAAGCAACGAATTCTTATTGCCCGAGCAGTATATAAAGACCCAGCTTTTGTTTTTCTGGACGAAGCCACTAATGCTCTGGACACCAATAACGAACGGGTGATTATGGACAATTTGCAAAAATTCTTCAAAGGACGAACCTCGGTAGTGATTGCCCATCGCCTGAGTACCGTCAAAAATGCCGACCAAATAGTTGTGTTGGAAAAAGGCGAAATTGTGGAAATAGGAACGCATAGGGAACTAACCCAAAAACAAGGGGCGTATTATCGGTTGGTGAAGAATCAACTGGAACTGTGAAATAGTTGATAGTTTACAGTTGATAGTTTATAGTTTATAGTTAAGAAAATGGAAACAGAAGAAATCATAAGCGAAACTAACCCAACTCTCCTCTCCTTGAGAAGAGTAGTCGGGGGTGAGGTAGAACTCCGCAGCGAAGAAGTACAGGAAATTCTGTCACGTCCTCCTCATGCGCTTATTCGTTATGGAATAACGGTAATATCCAGCGTGTTAATATTGCTGTTTGTCGGTAGTTTCTTTTTCCGTTATCCCGATGTAGTTTCGGGCGATGTAACGATTACTACTGAAAATCCGCCAGTTTGGATTGTTGCTAAATCCACCGGAAAAATTAAAGAATTGTTATGCTCTGATAAACAAGAGGCAAAACAAGCTGATGTGTTGGCAGTGATTGAGAATCCGGCTTCCACGGTCGACCTTCAGTTACTTCAAAAACAGTTAGCATCAGTTCTTATTTCCGATTCCTGTTTTAATTTCCCCAAAGAATTACTTTCAAAATCCTATAATCTTGGGAGTTTGCAATCCAACTTCTCTGCTTTCAGCAAAGCAGCTATGAATTACAACAATTTTCTAACTTTAAATCTGACATTACAGGAAAAAATTTCCCTGCAAAAACAAATGGCTAGTCGCAACATTTATTTTGCCAACATGCAAAAACAATTGGAAATGAAGAAACAGGAACTTGTCCTTTCGAAGTCGGCATACAACAGGGACAAGTTACTTTTCAGTCAGAAAGTAATATCAGCTTACGACATGGAAATAGCGGAACAAACCTACCTGAACAAGCAACAGGATTTTCTTCAATTGCAAACAAGTATTTCCCTGCAAAACGTAGAGACTTCGCAAATGAAAGAATCGGTCAACAAACTATCCATTCAGTATTTACAGGAAAAACATCAACTGTTTTCCGAGTTGAAATCCACTCATCGTGAATTGTTAGCTGCCATTGCCAATTGGGAACAAAACTATTTGTTGATTGCTTCACAATCGGGTGTCGTGACCTTCAATACGTATTGGAAACGAAATCAGTTTGTCAATGCCGGAGATAAAGTATTTGCCATTGTTTCGCATCAGCCCGGGCAATTGATTGGTAAGATAAAAGTTCCTGCTTCGGGTTCAGGTAAAATACAGATTGGACAAAAAGTAAATATCAAAGTGGCAGGTTATCCGTATATGGAATATGGATTTCTAAAAGCTGAAACGAAAGGCATATCCCTTGTTGCCAACAACGATTATTACATGGTTGAAGTAGTATTTCCCAAAGGTTTACATTCAACGGTCAATAAAAACCTGAAGTTTACCGGAGAAATGAACGGCACCGCTGAAATCATAACAGAAAATCGTAGTATGATTGAGCGTATTTATACTCCGCTAAAACTTTTGGCAAAGAAATCGTTGGAATAAAAATATTAGAAAATACTAAACTATTTTGTAATGTGTATTAAATAATCAGCACTGATATGGAGGCTTCTCTAATAGTGAAAAAATACCCGGTTTTGCATAGCGTAAAAAAGTGCTTGTGTTCGGCATAGCGTCTTTCGTGGCTGTTGCACAACCTTTGATCAATAAATGTACGTTAGGCGAACAGGGATAATTAATTTAGATTTCTCACGTCCATCAGACAATATTTTTAAAATAAGCATGGATAAAGCATTAAGTAAATAACTTGTGATTTACAATTGAATAAGATTTTATATCAATGATAAGTTCTGTGCACGGTGCTTATAGTTGCCATTGAATAAACAAAATATACAGAGTAATTTGAAACTAATTGCTTCATAAACTACTAATTTTTATCAAATGAAAACATTAAAAATGAA
>JBAWXD010000210.1:0-6501 GCA_037144275.1 Paludibacter sp.
TCCGGAGTATTTCAACAACGATCCGTTTAAAACTAATCATGTTTAATTCCCGGATTCAAAATTATAACCCAACCTAAACTTTGTTTAATGCGAATAGGACTATTCTCGTTTTCGTTTCTTTTGTTGACTTTAAGCCTGTTTGCACAAAGGGGATATTATGATGCTCCGTATAAGCGATACGAAGCAGAAACCGGAACACTCACCAGTGCGACTACTCTTCCCCGTTCGTTTAAACAAGCTGATTTACAAAGTGAAGCTTCCGATCAGGTTTGTGTCAATCTTTTAAGCACTAATTCCGCTGTGGAATGGACTATGTCTCAGGCGGCTGATGGTATGGTGTTGCGATACAGTGTTCCCGACGGACAAAGTGGAACGCTTGGCGTGTATAACAACGGAACCAAAGTGAGTACCCTGACCCTGACTTCCAATTGGTCATGGCAGTATTTGTGGAGCGATGGTAATTCCAATAATGTAGGAGTGGTCAATCAGAATCCACGTATGCGGTTTGATGAAGTCAGACTGAAACTTCCTTCAGCTGTTCCTTTGAGTGGAAAACTTAAATTGATTCGAGAAACAGGCAATATATCCATTGATTTTGTGGAATTGGAGCCAATACCCTCAGCCAAAACACCACCTGCAGGTTCAGTAAGCTACTCTGGTGATGGTAGTACTTTACAAACTTTTATTGATGCCAATCCGGGTAAAACCATTTTTCTTCCGGCCGGAATCTATAATGTAAACCGCAAACTCTGGTTTGGAGTAGACAATACGAAATTAATGGGTGCAGGTATGTGGTACACACAGATTAATTTTACATATTACAGTACAACCGGAGTAACAAACGAAGGTGGATTATATGCCGATGCAGTAAATGTAGGTTTTTCAGATCTTTATCTTACAACAGTTCGAAATTCCAGAACTTATTCTTATAAAGCCATTAATGGAGTTTACACCTCAGGTTCAATCGTTGAAAATGTGTGGGCAGAACATTTTGAAGCCGGGGCATGGATAGCGCAGTATTATTTTTCGGCAACACCTTATACCGATGGATTAATCATTCGGAATTGTCGTTTCCGTAACAATTATGCCGATGGAGTTAATCTGTGTAAAGGTACACGGAACACCCTGGTGGAGCATTGTAGTTTCCGAAATAATGGCGATGACGATATGGCCATCTGGTCGGCTGACGGACTGGAATGTCAGAATAATACTTTTCAATACAGCACCTCCGAAAATTGCTGGCGTGCATCGGGTTGTGCCATTTACGGAGGTTACAACAATAAAGCGAATAACCTCTACATCAAGGATAATCTGGAAGTGGGATTGCGTGTGAATAACTGTTTTACAGGAGTAGCATTTAACAATGTCGGATTACATCAGTTTAGCGACATAACCATTGATGGTTGCTCCACCTTCAATGATTTATTTAATAATCCGGTTGGAGCCATTGACCTGGTTTGCAGCAATAAAGCTGGAACTCAGGTTAAAAATGTACTGTTCAGCAAAATTGATATACTTGATTCCAGAAACGATGCTGTTTTTTTTAACAAAATAGCCGGTGATGGATTTTACAACATTGCCTTTCAAAATATATCGATAAACGGTACTGGGTTGGAATACCCCAACAACAATGTAAATAGTCTGACGAATAAACGTGGGTATGGTACTCTTTTTAGTGGAATTCCGGCCGGAAATGCCACTTATTGCAGTATGAGTTATTCAAACCGGGGAGGAAATGCTTTGTCAGACGTAGATACAACTGCCAAAGGTTCATTAAGCTGGAGTCAGTTAACCGGATGTAACACCGTTTCAGCTGTAATTGTAGCAGACGAAAAACAACAGATTGAGGTTGCCGGAAATGTTATTAAATTATCCGGATTAATTGCCAATGAAATAATATCCGTTTACAATCTACTGGGAATCAATGTGATTTCAAAATCAGCAAAAAATGATACTGAATCACTACTGTTAGAACATGAAGGAATCTATATAGTGGCAATCAACGAAACAAAACTCAGAAAGAAAATTTTAATACGAAATAAAAACTAACAAACTATCTAATATTCCCAAAATGAAAAAACTAATTTTCTTATTCTGCTTTATGGCAGGTTTAATGAATTTGAATGCTCAGACTTTAGCACAAAGTTTTCTTTTTGACTTTGGTCCGGTAACAGGAACAAATGGAGATGAATTTACAGCCGCTGATGCGAATGGAAATTATTGGAATAACATAAGCAATGGAACAGGAGGCAATGGAGTGCCTACTAATACCTCTTTTTCTGGCTTAAAAAACAGCGCAAATACCGCATCATCTTATGCATTGACAGTTACTGTAGCAGGATTTGTCACAAATGGAAAAGCAAACGGAGGTTTACGATCACCTTACGCCTCACAATTTACTACTGGCGGAAGTGATACTGATTTGGCGATAGGAATTGCTACTGAGGATTTTTGGTATACACCATCGACCAGCACTCCGGCATTTAAAATTTCCGGATTAAATCCGAATAAACGCTATAAGTTTAAGGTTTTTGGAACTCGAAATGGTGCCGTAGCCAGAACCGCTCAATATAGCATAGTGGGAGCTGCCACTACGGTGGGCACTTTGAATAATTCTTCACTTGCAGGATTGGGTGGGACAGTTTATACTCCTTCCACCTATGCGTCTGATGGAGATAATAGTTATAAACTGACAAGTCAAACAGGATACACTACCGCAACAACTTATTATGGAAACAATAGCAGCACCTATGTTAGCGGTCTGATTTCGCCATTAAATGTATCAGGATCTGGTCAGTTTACTTTAACCCTGGCATCTACCGTTAGTGGACAAAATGCTTTTATTAATTGTATGAAGTTGGAAGAGTACAAAGGTACCCAAAGCATTACATTTAATTCATTGCCAGCCAAAACTGCCAGCGATGGGGATTTTTCTCCCGGTGCAACTGCCAGTTCTGGTCTCACAGTTTCTTATGCAAGTACTAATAGTTCTGTTGCAACCATTGTAAGTGGTCAGATTCACATTGTTGGAGCCGGATCTACTACCATTACTGCTTCACAAGCCGGTGATGCAACCTACGATGCTGCAAGCAATGCTACTCAAACACTTACTGTGACCACTGCTTTACTTACGGCACAAACGATTACTTTCGATCCATTATCAGCAAAAACTGTTGGTGATGCTAACTTCGATCTTAGCGCTACTGCCAGTTCAAATTTAGCGGTTGCATATAACAGTTCTAACACAAGTGTGGCTACTATTTCAGGAAGCACTGTTACTATCGTTGGTGCAGGAACTACGGATATTACAGCATCTCAGGCAGGTGACGGAACCTATGCTGCTGCAAGTAATAAAATACAGACCTTGACGGTAACAAAAAAAACGCAAACAATAACTTTTAATAGTTTGGATGCGAAAACCGATGCCGATGTTCCGTTTACTATTTCTGCTTCAAGCACATCCAACTTAGCTGTAGGTTTTGCAAGTTCCAACAGCAATGTTGCATTGATTTCGGGAAATACCATTAGCATTGTGGGAGCAGGTACAACTATAATCACAGCCTCTCAATCAGGCGATGCCAATTATAGTGCTGCGACAAGCGTTCCACAAACTCTTACTGTAAGTTCATACCTGGCATTCAAACAAAGTATTTTCTTTGATTTTGGGCCAAAAGATGGTACGAACGGAGATGAAACTACAGGTGCTGACGCAAATGGTAATTACTGGAATAACATCTCTACGGCTACAGGTAGCACTACTATGCCACTTAATACGCCTTTTGCAGGTTTGCTGAATTCGGCAAACTTAAATACAGGGTATTCCTTATCATTTACAAACACCGGATTTATTACAAACGGGAAACTTAATGGAGGATTATTATCTCCTTTTACTTCACAATTTGGAACTAACAGCGAACTGGTTATTGCCTCAGCTACCGAAGATTATATCTATACCGGCTCAACCACGAATGGCCCTGTTATAACATTCTCAGGACTTAATCCTGCAAAGAAATACAAGTTCAAGATTTTTGGTTGCAGAAACTCGAATTCAGACCGTGCCGGACAATACACCCTTCAGGGTGCTGGTGCAGCTACCGTTGGAACTATTCAATCTTCAACAGCTACAGGTTTAGGTGGCACCGTTTATATTGATGCAGCAACATCGTATCCAACAAATCTAAATGTAAGTTATACTTTAACTTCTTCGGGCTCAAATACACAAGCAGTTACTTATTATGGTAATAATTCAACAGTATTTACTAGCGGACTAATTCAGCCTGATGGAACCGGAGTGATTACCTTAACTACCATCACAACTACACCTACACAGGCTTTTGCGTACATTAATTGTATGAAGATGGAAGAATATAGTGCAGCACAAGTTGATGCCAGCTCCATATCAGTTTCAGGTAGTAACATTACAGCTTCCGGTTCAACTTCCCAACTGACTGTGCTATATACTCCGTCCAATGCCACAGCACAAACAATTTCATGGATGGTTGATGACACAAGCATTGCGACAATCAATTCAAACGGATTACTAACTCCCTTGAAAAACGGAACAGTTACGGTTACGGCCTCATTTTTACAAAATGGAACTACCATCAGCGGAACGAAACAGATAACCATTACGAATCAGATTAATGTACTTTATATTTCAGGAACAGCAACATCCAACGGTGATAATCAGGCTAGTGCACTTCAAATGAATGCAACTGTTGGTATTAATGGAAGTGTTACAAGCGGTGAATATGAACTGGCTACCACCTTAAATGCCTCGGGGACTGTGAAATTCTATGTATCTCAAACCGATGTCAGTACAGCTGTTTATGGTGCGGGAGCATCAGCAGGAACCATTCTTCAGGGAGGCTCAGCCATTAATCCGGGTGTTTCTGGTCCGGTATTGATTCGGGTTTATTTGGCATCAAATACCTATAAAATTTATCCGATAAACCCTCTGAAAATTTCGCAAATGGGATCTTCGGTTTCATATGGTACCGGAGCTACAGCCAATCATGGATATGCCTATCTTTTCTCACAGTTACTTACTCAGCGATATAACAGCAGCGTTGGTGCCAACTGGACTGTTTCTAATATTTCGGTTCCGGGAAATTCAACAGTCGATGTATTGAATCGTTGGGATAACGATTTGCTGAATGACGACAGCAAATACGTTGTTTATGCTTTGTCATTGGGTAACGAAGGAATTGTTGGTGGTGGACAAGCCATTTATGATCAGTTTAAAAACAATATGTTGTTATTAATCAGCAAAGCCAAATCGGTTGGTAAAATACCCATCGTTTCGAATTGCTATGTACGGGCCGATTTTAGTTCTGTAGAATACAGCTTTACAAGGCAAATTGACCTACTCATACATCAATGGGATGTGGCAAGTATAAACCTATTGGGAGGAATAGATGATGGTACAGGTAAATGGCCGGTGTCACCCATCAATTACCAATACGATTCAAATCATCCAAACGATGCAGGCCATGCTGAATTAATGTACACTATTGTTCCCTCGCTTTATGATGCTATTCTGGCGGGAAAAGCCCAACCAACTAAACAAGGTACAACATACCTGAATCTGGGGAAATCGGTTTCAACTGATTTACTTAAATTTACTCCCGACAACACAGTTCATTCATTTACAACAACATTTGACATCAAAACCAGCACGTCCGGAGTTATCAGTACATTCAGCCAGAGTTCGGCTACCGGAACGGTACGGATTGAACCTTCAGGAGTTGTTTCATATACTTCACCCACTGGTGCTACAATTACCGGCATAACAACTGTAACCGATGGTCAGTGGCATAAAATAACCCTGACACACTATTATGCCTGGGGCAAAACAATGCTTTATACCGATAATTCGCTGGCAGGAAATCTGACTGAGAAACTTACACCAACTACTTTCGTACTGAACGACGCCAACTCACCCAATAATATTTCGTATCGCGAGTGGATGTTCTACCGTGCCGGAATGAATGCAGATGAAGTTTCGGCTATGAATTCGGGTAAAATGCTAAAGTCCAGTTTGGAAATGTATTCACCACTCGATGGATTAAGTATAATTTCCATTGATCCTTTAATAAATCTTGCTCAAAGTACCAATAAAATTCAACGAACTTCTATTGCGACTGTAAATCAGTCATTTTCAGGTTCAACTGGAATAAGCGTTTATCCAAATCCGGCTAAAACTAACCTAATTGTTTCAGGACTAAAAACGAGTGAGAAATACGACTCCATAGTATATGGTGTGGATGGAAAAATTGCCTTGAAGAATAGTTCACTGACTAGCAATCAGTTAGATATATCTGCCCTTCAACCCGGGTTTTATTTCCTCTCTATAAATAACAATAAAACGCACGAAAATTTCAACTTGAATTTTATTAAAATATAATTGTTGCAAACTTTATAATGGCGGTTTCTTGTTAAAGACTTGTAACTACTCAGTACCTCTAAGTTGATGATACAGAATATTTTATGAAATTGAAA
>JBAWXD010000211.1:0-6427 GCA_037144275.1 Paludibacter sp.
ATCCTTGCCATGGCAAACAACTATTGACCAATTTTATTGGGTGTTGAGTAGTAACAAAGACTTACACTTTGTAAACTATCAAATCTGTATTAAAGAAGATGAAAAAACACACAGGAATAATTATTTTAGCTCTATTGTTATGCTTTCCTTTTGGGGCAAATGCAACAACAATTGCCAGTCCGACCATCACCATCAACCCGAGTGCTATTCTGTTGGATCAGCCCAATACCTGGACATTCGACTTTAGTACCAGCAGTTTGACCGGCTTTGAAACTCTGGTTATTTATTTTTGGCAACCCACCACACATGCTTCAGTTCAATTGACAAATTTAGGCGGTAAAAAGTGGTCGCTTACCTTTACTCCTACTACATACTTTAGCCTGTCTATGGCACAGATTGCCGCAAATATAAATCAGTTTTATTATAATATTCAAGATGGCAAAGGAGGCGTAACCGGAACGCTTCATTCTACATTTAGCACACCTGTTGCAACTACAGCTCCCATCAGCGTGAGCACTAATCCGACCGGAAATTTTGCTCTGGATCAGCCTGTTACATGGACATTTGACCTGACAGGCTCCGGTTTCACAGCCGGAATGGATTTGTATATGTGGGCATGGTCGCCATCAAATCCTGATGCGGCAAATTACACAAATTCATCAGCTTTTACAAAGCTAACTTACGTAAGCGGAATGATCTGGTCGAAAACCATTACAGCTACCAGCTATTTTGGCAAAACGGTACCTGAAATTCAGGCATCGGCAGGATTCTGGATGAAGATTAAAGATTTGACCGGAAAAATTGAAACGACAACTTTCAATCCGGTTAATGTGGATGCAACTTCAATAACTATTACCGGAGCGGATATTACAAATCCGGCTGCCTCAATGCAAATGAGCATAGTGTATACACCCTCATCAGCAACGCAAAAAATTATCAGCTGGTCGGTGGACGATACAAGCATAGCCACCATCAGTTCAACCGGATTATTGACAGCCTTAAAAAATGGCGTTGTTACTGTGACTGCATCATTTGTACAAAACAGTCAGACGATTAGTGCCATCAAGCAGATTTCAATCACAAATCAAATTAGCGAACTTTTTATTTCGGGAACCGCTACTATCAATGCTGATAATCAGGCTACAGCTCTTCAACTGAATCAAGCCAGGGATGTTTTGGGAATTATGCCCGGAGTGTATGAACTATCCACAACTCTTCATGCTGCCGGAACGCTCAAATTCTATGCTTCAAGAGCCGATTTGAATGCGCCAACTTTTGGTGCAGGTGCAACAACGGGAACACTTGTAGCAAGCGGCGCAGGTATTGATCCGGCTGAATCCGGTCAGGTATTAATTCGGGTCTATTTGGGTACAAATACCTATAAAATTTACCCAATCGATACAATGAAAATTACCATGATGGGTTCTTCGGTTGCTTTCGGTTATGGTGCTACATTGAATCATGGATATGCATACCAATATAATCAACTTTTACAACAACGTTTTGCAAATAATATCGGATTGAATTGGGGATTATCCAATATTTCGATAGGTGGAAATACTACAGTCGATTTATTAAACCGATGGGATTCAGACCTTTTAAGTGATGGAAGTAAATATGTGATTTATGCACTTTCACTCGCCAACGAAGGAGTACTCTCAACCGGTCAGGTGGCATACGATCAATTCAAAAAGAATTTGCTGATACTTATTGATAAAGCGAAATCAGTTGGGAAAATCCCCATTATCGCCAATAATTATTCCAATTTTTATTATAATTCAACGCATTATGCATTTATTAATCAAATTAATTTAGTGATTAATGATTGGGATTTGCCAAGTATTAATCTCCTTGGAAATATTGACGACGGAACCGGTAAATGGCCAACTTCACCTATTAATTATCAGTTTGATACAGCACATCCCAATGATGCCGGCCATGCCGAAATGACGCTGGCTATTGTGCCTTCACTATTTGATGCACTTCAGGCAAAAAAACCCCAGCCTCAAAAGCAAAACGGAACCTATCTAAGCATGGGAAAAAGTGTTACAAGCGATAAACTTTCGTTCAGCCCCGAAAACCTGGCGCATTCGTTTACGCTGGTTATTGATATTAAAACAAGTTCAAATGGTAGCATTACTTCATTCAAACAAGGTTCGACTTATGGAAATGTATTAATTGCACCTACAAGCGGCTATATATCATATACTTCGCCAACTGGTAGCACCATAACCGGAGCTGCGGTTGTAAATGATGGACAATGGCACAAAATAACCCTGACGCATTATTATGCCTGGGGACAAACCATTTTGTACAGTGACAATACCGAAGCAGGTAGAATAAGCGAAAAACTAACTGCTACCGATTTTTACCTGAATGACGGCAATGCACCCGCTACCATCGATTACCGAAACTGGATGTTTTATCGTGCCGGAATGAATGTCGGCGAAATTGCAGCGTTAAATGCTGATAAAATGCTGAAATCAAGTCTGGAAATGTATTCGCCGCTCGATGGACAAAAACTTCTGTCGGGTGATACTTTAATCAATCTGGCTCAAAGTACAAATAAAATTCAACGGATTTCAATTGCTACTGGCAACCAATCACTCCCGATAGCAAAAGGAATTAGCATTTTTCCAAATCCAACTACAGATAAAATAACCATTGATGGATTGAAAATGATTGAAAACTATACTTACACTGTTTACTGTGTGGATGGGAAAGCTGTCATAAAAAACTGTTTACTTGTAAAAAATCAATTGGATATGGCGCTACTTCGTCCCGGGTATTATTTCGTCTCTTTAAATAACAGGGATACGCACGAAAATTTCAATTTAAATTTTATCAAGAAATAAGAATTAAAGGGCTATGAAAATAGCCCTTTATAATTTAGCTCAATAAAACTTTCAATAAAGTCATCAGAATGAAAAAATCATCAATCCTGTTCTTGTTCATCGTTTCTTGTTTGCTTTTTACTCCGGTTTCGTTTTCCCAAACCCCTGTTCAAGTTGGTACAGGCAGTTATGCATCTTCCATTCCATCTGCTCCCACCGAATTTTGGGCAGGTGATGTGGTCAATATAAAGCAGTTTCACGACACGGTAACTTTCTATGCGCTCGATAATCTGAAAGCACCATTCCCAACAAACAAATGGTGGTCGGGGTTGCTATTCAAAAACAATATTACCCGGTCTTATAATATTTGGGCGCATCCACTTTGCCTCACGGTGGAGAAATATGGCCTTGGATTTCACTACGCCAGCGAATGGACCGGAATCGCCGGTGCGTACAACGAAACCATGTCGATGATAAGCCCAACTCCGCTTCAGATTAGCGGAAACGGTTTTGCTCCGGTGGTTCAGAAAGTAAAATCGTGGGGTGACTGGACAATGTCATTTCGGGTTTTACAGAGCGATACCAAATACATGGATGTAACCATAGGTCACGGATTACCAACCTGTTGGGTGGAATATCAGGGAATTGATGTGCCTCAAATCACGGTTGCCAATGCTTCATTTTTTGATGACAACGACAATATCCTTTCGTTTCCCTACATCGGAAATCATATCGGAATTTTTTATGGTGGAAGATATTATGGACTTTTTGCTCCGGATGGCACCACATTTTCTAACCTGAATGGAACAATAAGTATGGCCATGACTGCTTCCAAAAAATTTATAGCCGTTTCGGCATTAACCGCCAGAAATCGTTTGAGTTTCTTTGCAAACTATGCCTATGCTGTGCCCCGTAACAGTCAGATGGACTGGGCATACGATGCTGAAGCCGGAAAAGTAAGTACCACCTGGAATCTGACCACAGAATGTTTGCAGGGAACGGAACACAGCGTTATTCAGGGTTGGATTCCGCATCATTACCGCAACTCAACCAATGCATTTAGCTTTACCGGCGATGAGTATGTTACTGCCCGTGGTAAACTGAAATGTGCCGTAGGAACAAGTTTTCAGATTGGCTATCAATATAACGGAGCCCTCACCAATTTACCTGCGCCTGAATCGGGAAATTTTGACCGCGGACGAATGCAAAATTACCTCGCCGATTTCGCCAAATGGCAATACGATTTTAATTCGGAAACTTATGCCGGAGGAAAACAGGTAGCGATGTTTGCCCGCCAACTCAGCATGGCAAAAACAATGAACATCCCTGTAGCAAGCACGTTGAAGGCCAAAGTAAAAACCGAACTTCAGGATTTTCTGACTTATACGCCGGGCGAATCTTCCAAGTATTTTGCCTATTCCGATAAATTTGGCGGACTGATTGGCATTACCTGTGGTTTTGGATCACATCGCTTCAACGACCACCATTTTCACTACGGATATTATGTGTATTCTGCCGGAATTCTGAGTCAGTACGATTCGGAATTTGCCACCAATTATGGCGAAATGGCCAAGACTGTGGCAAAAGATTATGCCAACTGGGATCGCACCGACACGCGTTTTCCGGTGTTGCGCATGTTCGATATCTGGGAAGGACACTCCGATGCCTGTGGCTACGATGTGGACTCCAACAGCGGTCAGAATCAGGAATCCAGTTCCGAGGCTATGATGTCATGGTCGGGCGTTATTTCTTTAGGCAACTCATTGAACGATAATAGCATGACCGCCACCGGCGTGATGGGTTATTGCATGGAAAGTGCTGCAATAAATGAGTATTGGTTTAATCGTAACGGAGATAATTATCCGGCGGGGTACAGCAATAAAATGTCATGTATCACCTGGGGAAGCATGATACAGTACATCACTTATTTTGGTCCGGAACCGATTTTTGTTCACGGCATTCAGTATCTTCCGGTGTTGCCGTCATCGTATTATCTGGTAAAGGATTCGGCTGCTGCCCGTAAAGAATGTGATTACCTGATTTCCAATTCGGCCAACAATCCGGTTTATACCAATTTCAAAACCCGCGACAGTTGGGGAACAGAATGGGCTTGCGAAGTGATGAAATACCGTTCCATGTTCGACCCCGACTGGTCAATAAGTTGGTACGAGGATTTATGGAAAAAACAAGACGGAAAAGCCACTGACAACTGGTTTAGTAGTTTGGCTTATTATCAGATGTATAGTAATAAAGATCTGGGTCCGATTGACTGGACATCACACATTGCAGCACCAAACAGCGGCGTTTTTTATAACCCCACGAAAAATCAATACACTTATTGTGCCTTTAATACTAAAAATACCCTGCAACAATTCAATGTCTATAAAGGCTCAACTATAATCGGACAATTGCGAGTGCCTGCCAATTCGTTTTACAGTGCACACTCGTTAGATGGGAATATCGCTCCGGATGTAAAAATCACTTCACCGGTCGACGGAACTGTATTTACAAGCTCGAGTGTTACTTTACAAGCTACCGCTAGCGATGCCGACGGACAAGTAACCAAGGTTGAATTTTACAATGGAACGTCCCTGCTCGGTACAATAACGCAAGCACCTTATGCCCTAACACTTAATAACCTGAAGGACGGGCAATATTCAGTTTTTGCTAAAGCCTACGATGATAAAAATGCAGTTACGATTTCGGATATGCTGAGTTTTAGTTGTGACTTACCGGCTGATACTTGTAGATTTGTGTCAACGAATGGTGATTTTACTGCTACCATGACCGGAAAAGCAAATCCTGTTATTACATTCATACCACAAAGCCCTATTGCCAATTGTATATATGTAATCGTTACCGTAAAACTCAATGGAAATGGCATTGGTGGCTGGTATATGATCAAATCGGGCAATAAGTTTACGTCAACTGTTACGGCCAAAATAGATGATAAGCTGGAATGGTATTTTACCTACCAGACACCGCCTGCCGGCGAACGCAACAGCAGCTCAACACCCATAACTGCCACTGTTGGTGGTTGTGGAGCAACGGCAGTGAATACACCACTGCTGGATGATAAGTTCAGTATTTACCCGAACCCGAGCAAAGGCAATATCGTCATTTCGGTTGCTGGCTTTACGGGTTTCGAAAATGTTCGGATTTCCATTAGCGACCTTACCGGAAAGCTGGTTTATCAGGAAACGAAATTAGCCAACGAATTAGGGCAACTGACCAACACATTGATGCTGGAAGCTAAACTCCGTGCAGGATTGTACTTTATTACCGTTAAAGGATCAGTTAATCAGGTTCGGAGCTTGGTGATAGAATAATTGTCTTATTTTCTTCAAAATCCTATATCTTTTCATTAAGATATAGGATTTTTTTATACTTGATTAACACTCAATTGGCAATTGGAGAATAATCAGATTCAACTTAGTGACAAAATCCCACTATTCAGTGACACATTTATCCTCTCGAGTGAATTTATTTTTTGTTATGAGCCTTGAAATCTACTTTTGTTTCCAAGAATTCAAAAACTATTCATATGAAACCTACATGACCGCTCTTGCTCACCAAAGATGATGAAAATATTG
>JBAWXD010000212.1:0-6417 GCA_037144275.1 Paludibacter sp.
CTTAAACTCATGTTACAATTCTATTAATTTATTGATAAATTACAGTAACATAAAATAGTTTTTAGTATATTTGCATAGTTTTTATAGCTGGAATTCAAGCCTGAATTTAAAAGCAAATAAATTAAAAAACATCGTATAAACTTGAAATTTACACAAACCATTTTGTTATGAACAATTCATTTTTCAGCAAATTTACGCCAAAAGAAACAAAGTTTTTTCCGATTTTAAAAGAGATGGCAGATGTGATTTTGATTGCATCAGATTTAATTATTGAGTGTGTTCAAAACAGCGATCACGAAGCGGCCATTGAGTATTACAAAAAGATTAAAGAACAGGAACGTAAAGGTGATGCCTTATCTGCTAAAATTTTTAGCGAATTAAATTCAACCTTTATCACCCCTTTTGATCGTGAAGATATTCATCATTTGGCCGATAAGCTGGATGATGTTACTGATTTTATTAACAGTTGTGCAAAACGAATTGTACTTTACAATCCGAAAGAAATTCCAGCAGTTGCTGTGCAAATGGCAAACTTCATTAAAGAATGTGCAATTTGTATTGGTAAAGCAGTTGATGAGCTGGATGTATTGAAAAAGAATGCAAAAAAGGCTACTCAATATTGCGTAGATCTTCATGCTATTGAAAATAAAGCGGATGATGTTTATGAGAACTTTTTGATTGATTTATTTGAAAATCAGAAAGATGCAATTGAATTAGTAAAGTTGAAAGACATTATGGCCGAGCTTGAAAAAGCAACTGATGCAGCTGACAGTGTAGGGAAAATCATCAAAACAATTATTATTAAATACGCATAATTAATAGAAAATCAATAACATGACGCTTTTAATAACCATTATCGTCCTTGCTTTGGTTTTCGATTATATCAATGGATTTCACGATGCAGCGAACTCCATTGCCACAATTGTTTCAACCAAAGTTCTTACCCCATTCAAGGCTGTTTTATGGGCAGCAGCATTCAATTTTATCGCTTTTTTCATAGCTAAGTATTTTAGTGGTTTTGGGATAGCCAATACCGTTGCAAAAGCTGTAATTGAGAATTTTGTAACACTACCGGTAATATTTTCAGGTATTGTGGCTGCCATTCTATGGAATTTAGCTACCTGGTGGCTGGGTATACCTTCCTCTTCATCTCACACTTTGATTGGTGGATTTGCAGGTGCTGCAATTATGAGTACCATAATAGCAACTGGGTATACAACTTCCGGTTTTCAAGCCATAAAAGGGGATGTTATAATAAAGATTGCTTCTTTTATTGTTTTGGCGCCACTTATAGGTATGATTATATCATCACTTCTTACTATTTTGATTTTATATTCTTTCAAAAAAGTCAATCCTCATAAGGCAAATAACTGGTTTAAGAAACTTCAATTGGTTTCATCCGGATTATTCAGTATTGGCCACGGATTGAATGACTCACAGAAAGTTATGGGAATTATAGCAGTTGCACTCTTTACCGCTACCAAAAATGGCATTGATGTTGGAGTTCATAACATAAAAGATATTCCCGACTGGGTTGCTTTTGCCTGCTTTACAGCCATTTCGTTTGGTACAATGTCCGGTGGTTGGCGGATTATCAAAACTATGGGATCACGTATTACTAAAGTTACTCCGTTGGAAGGTGTTGCTGCTGAAACTGCCGGTGCATTAACGTTGTACATTACAGAAATGCTAAAAATCCCAGTTAGTACAACACATACTATAACAGGTTCTATTATTGGCGTTGGTGCTGTGAAAAGACTTTCGGCTGTACGTTGGGGTGTAACCAAAAACCTGATGATTGCCTGGATTCTGACGATTCCTGTGAGTGCCGGATTAGCTGCATTGATTTATTATGTATTTGGTGGAATGCTTTAAAATATATTTTATTTCTTCAAAAAGGTTGTTTCAAAAGAAACAACCTTTTTTTAGTATCAACCTCAGCTATTGTGCAATAATCATTTTTTTTTTACGTTTGTACTCTACAAACCTGTTGTAACATGAGAATTGATCGATTTAAAAAACTACTTGTAAGTATTACATTCATTTGTGGTTTTGTACCCTCGATACTTGGACAAGGGAATCTGCCTTATGTCGACCAAAAACCAATTCACTTTGGGTTTTCGCTTGGGTTGGGAACGATGGATTTTGCGGTATCACCCGCAGACTCGGTAAGAGTTTCCAGTCTAAATCCAACCTTTTCAGTTGGAATAATAACAGATCTACGCTTGAACCGCTATTTGAATCTGCGTTTTACACCTGCTTTACATTTTGGAGCACGCGAGTTAACCTATACCTTTATTAACTCCAGCACGAAATCACTTGTTGTTCAATCACTACCTGTTTGCTTACCGTTTTACCTAAAATATAGTGCCGAGCGAGCAGGAAATATACGTCCTTATTTTATTTGGGGTGCCGGAGCATCTTATGATTTGGCAACAAACGAGGGTAGTCCGGTATTACTCAAACCTTTGGATTTTTTTACAGAATTTGGAGCGGGATGTGATATTTATTTCTCGTTTTTTAAACTTTGTCCGGAACTGAAATATTCCATTGGATTTAATAATATGTATAACCCGAATCACGGAACAGTAGCCAACGATAAACAACAATTTCTGACTATACCGTTAACAGGTCTTACTTCGCATATGCTGACATTAGCATTTAATTTTGAGTGACAAAACTGTATTAAAACAAAAGAAACAACCGGTGTAACGCTTGTTTCTTTGTTAGCTTAGAGTTTCTCAATATCTTTAATGACTTTATCCATAGCTATTTGCCAGTCGGAGTAAAGTTTGCGGAAATAGACTTTTACAATTTTTGGATTGTCTTTGCCATCGGGACGATTGGCACGCAACACGAATTGGTGGGTTAAATCCATGATTTCAACAACAAGATTCTCAACTTTCTGATCTTCAATAGATTTTGACATCAGGCAGCGAAAATAAATATCGGTAATCAGTTCCGATGAAACAAATTTCAGGGTGTTTTTCAGTTTTCTGCGACTAGCCATAGCGGTAACGTTTAAAATTTAAAATACAAATATAGCCCATTATTATGATAAAGTAATCTTTTGACGTAAATTTGCAGTAAAATTGACCCGGAATCCATTTATCTGAAATATTCGCTTTTACAATATGCTGTCATTTCCAACCCGATTTATCCTTCGTTACTTTGCTTTTATGGCCGTTATTCTTACGATCACTTTCTCGTCGTGCAACGATGAATTGATTTCGACCAACCCGAAAGACAAGCTTACTTTCTCCACCGATACACTGTCCTTTGATACTGTTTTTACGACTGTTGGTAGTGCTACATCAAAAATAATGATTTACAACCGCAATAATTTAGCATTGAATATAAGTCATTTAGGTATTGCCGGAGGCAAAAACTCCTCGTTCAGAATCAATGTGGATGGAAGTTTGAATGCCGATAATCAATTCGACAATATTACGATTCGTGCCAATGACAGTATGTTTATTTTTGTGGCCGTAACGGTAAATCCACAAAATGTCGATTCACCTGTTTTTATCCAGGATTCTATTGTTTTCCAGACTAACGGAACAATTCAAAACGTAAAACTTCAGGCTTACGGTCAGGATATGAAAGTGATGCGAAACAAACAAATTCTCAGCGATTCAACCCTTACGGCTGAGAAACCCTACCTGATTTTCGGCAATCTGACTTTAGATAGTGCTAAAACCCTTACCTTGAAAGCTGGCTGTAAGCTGTATTTCCACAATAATGCCAATCTGATGATTTATGGCAATCTGAAAGCAGAAGGAACTGCAGAGAATCCCATTATCATGCGGGGTGACCGACTGGATAATATCAAATTTGCTACCCCATTTCCATATAATAATGTAGCCGGTCAGTGGGGAGGCGTTTATTTATTATGGAACGGCGGGAATCACTTGTTACAGCATGTAAACATGAATAGCGGCTATGTAGGAATTTATTATACAAACAACGACAGAAATGCTATTCCTAACCTTGAAATTGCCGATTGCCGTATTCATAACTTTATGGTTTACGGATTGGTGGTTCAGAATGGAAATGTGTTGGTTACCAACTCTGAAATTTCTAACACCAGCAGTTACAGTGTCTACCTGAGTGGAGGAAAACATACCTTTTTGCAAAGCACCATTGCCAATTATTTTGATAATAATACTGTACCTCATACTTACCGCGACAAAAAACCGGCCTTAATGATTATGAATCTGAACCGGGTAGCGCCCATGGAAACTGAGTTCAGAAACTGTATTATAAGTGGAAATTTGGATAATGAATTTAGTCTGGCAACACGCTTTCTCGATCAATATAAAGGTGTTTTCGATCATTGTTATATACGCAAAACCGATTCCTTGAAATTACAGCAATTCACTAATATCCGTTGGTACAACCATAAAGATACTCTTTTCAAAAGTATTCGCTACGACTACGAAAAGAAAACTTACTTCAACTTTATGCCCGATTCGATTTCACCGGTGCGTGCTAAAGCTGACCTTACTGTGGCTGCACAATTTCCGCTCGACCTCAATGGAAATAACCGCCTGACAGGCAATAAACCCGATATTGGTGCATACCAATGGCAGCCGATTAAAAAATAGCATTAAAAAAAATCTACTTGCACTCTCCCGTTTTTTTTATGGGAATAAAAGCTGTAAATACCATTGTTTCAAACGATAGAAAAGCGAGAACTTGCATAGTATTGACTTATCCTATAAGAAATAATAAGGTGTCGACAAACAACATGTTGTTCAAATATGTTTAACTGGCTATAAATAAATAATATTAAATATGAATCTGGAAGAAGTATTGAATTTTCGCCGCTCGGTGAGAAACTATGATCCGGCTAAAGAGCTGGATACCGATAAAGTAAAACATTGTATTGAACTCGCAACTTTAGCACCTAACAGTTCGAATATGCAATTGTGGGAATTTTACCACATCGTTGATAAAGAAGAGCTTCAGAAACTATCATATTTTTGCCTCGATCAAAGCGCTACCTCAACCGCACAACAGGCAGTAGTATTTGTAACCCGACGTGACCTGTTCCGCAAAAGAGCAAAAGAAAATCTTGAGTTTGAAAAAGGCAATATTATCCGAAACAGTCCCACAGAACGCCAGCTGAAGCGCATAAAAGGAAGGGAACTGTATTATAAAAAAGTAATGCCGTTTATTTATGGTCGGTTTTTCGGCTTACTGGGAGTAGTCAGAAAAATAATTGTTCATACCATACATCTTTTCCGCCCGATTATTACTACTGTATCTGAAGCCGATACACGTGTAGTGATTCATAAGAGCTGTGGTTTGGCAGCTCAAACCTTTATGATAGCTATGGCTAACGAAGGATACGACACTTGTCCACTTGAGGGATTTGATGGAATACGTGTGAAAAAATTGCTTGGATTACCACGTGGAGCAGAGATTAATATGGTAATTTCATGCGGAATAAGAAATGGGAACAAAGGTATCTGGGGTGAAAGATTCCGTGTTCCGTTTGATGAGGTTTACAGAAAAGTTTAATAATTCTCTTCCCATATTGAACGTAGTCTGTAAATGTTCGGTTTAGTAACAAGATACTGTCATTCAAGCAGTTTTGATATCTAGAATAATAATTGTACTTTTGCAGTCAATACACTAATTTTTAAAATTTTACTTCATGATGAATGCTCAAGATATCAAAAATGGAACCTGCATCCGGATGGATGGAAAGTTGTATTTTGTGGTTGAATTTCTCCATGTAAAGCCCGGAAAAGGCAATACATTCATGCGTACCACCCTCAAAGATGTGGTTGATGGTCGCGTTATTGAACGTCGTTTTAATATCGGCGAAAAGCTTGAAGATGTGCGCGTAGAACGTCGTCCTTATCAATTCGTTTATAAAGAAGCTGAAGATTTTATTTTCATGAATCAGGAAACATATGACCAACATCCTATAAGCAAAAACCTTATTAACGGTGTAGATTTTCTGCTCGAAGGAATGATTATAGAAGTAGTTTCGGATGGATCTACCGATACGGTACTTTACGCAGATATGCCCGTAAAAGTTCAAATGAAAATTACCTATACCGAACCAGGCATGAAAGGTGATACTGCTACCAACACCTTGAAACCGGCAACTGTTGAATCTGGTGCTACAGTTCGTGTTCCCTTATTTATTACCGAAGGCGAAACAATTGAAATTGATACACGTGATGGATCTTATCTGGGTCGTGTTAAGGTAGGCTAAATAGCAACAATTTTTTCATTTTAATATAAAATCCGACAATCAACCAGATTCGTCGGATTTTTTTTGCAATTTGTAGTCAGCATTTGCAAATTTTTCACGTAATTTGCATTCACATTTAATCATATAACAGTATGAAACCTACATGACCGCTCTTGCTCACCAAAGATGATGAAAATATTGTACCT
>JBAWXD010000213.1:0-6388 GCA_037144275.1 Paludibacter sp.
GAAGTTGATGCATTGGAAATAGCTGGTCATCCGCTTACTGATCGATTGAAAATTTCAAAAAAAGCTCATCTTATATTACCCACACACCGTTTGCTCGATACAGCTTACGAATCAGCCAAAGGAAGTGGCAAAATTGGAACTACCGGAAAAGGTATTGGACCAACGTATACTGATAAAGTAAGTCGTAATGGGGTTCGTGTTGGTGATATTCTTCATAACTTTGAAGAAAAATACAATGCAGCTATTGCCCGTCACAAAGAAATTCTGAAACAATTAAATTTTGAATACGATTTAGCTGAACTTGAAAAAGTTTGGTTCGAAGGAATTGAATGTATTAAACGCTTCGACTTGATTGACAGTGAACATTATGTGAACAACGCCATTAAAAGTGGTAAAAAAGTGTTGGCTGAAGGTGCTCAGGGAACTATGCTTGATGTGGATTTTGGCTCATATCCTTTTGTAACTTCATCAAATACAATTTGTGCAGGTGCTTGTACCGGGTTGGGAGTTGCTCCCGGAAATATCGGTGAGGTTTTTGGTATTTTTAAAGCATATTGTACTCGTGTAGGCAGCGGTCCGTTTCCAACAGAATTGTTTGACGAAACCAGTGATTTAATGCGTAAAATAGGTTTCGAGTTCGGCTCAGTTACCGGTCGACCACGTCGTTGCGGTTGGATTGATTTGGTGGCATTGAAATATGCGGTGATGATTAATGGTGTCACTCAACTTATTATGATGAAAAGTGATGTGATGGATGAATTTGAAACGATTAAGGTCTGTGTTGCTTATAAAATTGATGGTCAGGAAACAGAACAATTTCCATACGACCTGAATGATGGTGCCGAACCGGTTTATGTTGAGCTTTCAGGTTGGAAAACTAATATGACTGCTGTACAAAGCGAAGATGAATTTCCGGAAGAATTCAATGCGTATATCAGTTTTCTGGAAGAAGAACTGGAAGTGCCGATTAAAATTGTTTCGGTTGGTCCAGACAGAGCGCAGACCATAATTCGTTATCAGGAGTAGTTTCGCGTTTAAGGTTCCATGTTTCGTGTTAATTCAATATACATAATACTCAAAACACGAAACTCAAAACACGAAACAAATATGTCATTTTGTCATTGGCAAGGATTTTGAGAGAAATACTACTCAAACCAATTAAAAAATTAAGATTATGTTTATAGGCTATATTATTTTTGGGATTTTCGCTTTAATAAGCTGGTTGATTTCAAGAAATTTGAAATCTAAGTTTGAACGTTATTCACAACTTCCCATTCCTCGCGGAATGACAGGAAAAGATGTGGCTACCAAAATGCTGCGTGATAATGGGATTTACGATGTTCAGGTCGTTTCAACCAACGGACATCTGACCGACCATTATGATCCGACAACCAAAACTGTGAATTTGAGTGAAAATGTATATGCATCAAGTAATGTTGCTGCGGCTGCCATAGCGGCTCACGAGTGTGGTCACGCCGTTCAGCATGCCATGGCTTATGCCCCGCTGGCGTTGCGATCGAAATTGGTGCCGGTTGTCAGTTTTGCTTCTAACTGGATGCAATGGATTTTACTGGCCGGAATTATATTTGTTCGCACCTTTCCACAGTTGATGTTGGCTGGGATTTTTCTGTTCGCTATGACAACTTTGTTTAGTTTTATCACCTTGCCTGTTGAAATAAATGCCAGTTCACGCGCGTTGGTTTGGCTCAATACTTCAGGAATTACCAATTACGAAACTCATGATCAGGCAAAAGATGCTTTGAAAACAGCTGCTTATACTTATGTTGTTGCCGCTCTTGGTTCATTGGCTACCTTGGTTTATTATATTTTGATTTATCTTGGCGGAAGTCGCAGATAGATTATAAGGGTCTAGTTGACAGCGAAATGAAAAAAATGGAGTTGAATCGAAATTATTTTGATTCAACTCTTTGTATTTTAAAAAATAAATAGTATTTTTGCAGTCCGTTTCGGATAAGGTAATCAAGAAGCAATGCCCAAGGCAACTCACCTTCCCGATGTAATCAGAAAAGTCGTTTAAAAAATGTACGCAATCGTAGAAATTTTGGGACAACAGTTCAAGGTGGAAGCCGGAAAAAGACTGTTTATCCATCGCATGGAAGAGGCCGAAAGAGGTTCTCAGTTAGAATTTGACAAAGTTTTGTTAGTTGACAATGAAGGCACTGTAACAGTTGGTGCACCGGTTGTTGAAGGAGCAAAAGTTGTTGCAGAAGTTATTTCGCACGTTCGTGGTGAAAAAGTAATTGTTTTCCACAAAAAACGTCGCAAAGGATACCGTAAACGTAACGGTCACCGTCAGAACTTCACAGAATTGTTTATTAAAGAAATTGTAGCTTAACCGAAAAAAGTATAAGAAAATGGCACATAAAAAAGGGGCGGGTAGCTCAAGAAACGGTCGTGAATCGGAAAGCAAACGACTTGGCGTTAAAATTTACGGTGGTCAATTTGCAAAAGCAGGTAACATCATAGTACGTCAACGGGGTACAGTTCATCATGTAGGTCAGAATATTGGCATTGGTAAAGACCATACTTTATTCGCTTTGATTGACGGAATTGTGGAATTCAGAAAAAAGAAAGACAATAAGTCATTTGTTTCTGTAAAACCTATTGAAGTAGCAGCTAACTAAACTGTAAATTCCTGAGGGACTTAAGAATAGTTTATTTGAAATTATAATCTCCTGTTGTTTTACCGTAGTGTAAAATTGCGGGAGATTTTTTTTATTCAGACAAAAGAATCCTGATTCAAGATTTTTGATTAATTTTATCAGATATTTCAATCGTAAATTGTAAATTAGAAAATCGTAAATAAAGAATATGCTGACACTCAAACAGATCACCGAAAATACAAGCGAAGTTATTACCCGGTTAACAAAGAAAAATTTCGATGGAGTAGCCATTATCGCTCAGGTAATTGAACTGGATAATGCACGTAAAACTGCACAGGTTCAGGCTGACACTGCTTCTGCGGAACTTAATAGTTTGTCTAAGGAAATTGGAAACCTGATGCAACAGGGCAAGCAAGCCGAAGCAACTCAGGCAAAGGAAAAAACAGTTGAACTGAAAGAAATAATCAAAACTATCAGTGATCAACAAAGCACTGCAGAGCAAAAGTTGAACGAATTGTTGGTACAAATTCCAAATCTACCACACGAAAGTGTTCCTACAGGCAAACATGCTGAAGATAACTTGATTGAACGTAGCGGTGGGATTATGCCAACTTTATATGAAGGCGCAGTTCCGCATTGGGATTTGGCGAAAAAATACGATTTGATTGATTTTGAATTGGGTGTGAAAATATCAGGTGCTGGTTTTCCTGTTTACAAAGGAAAGTGTGCCCGTTTGCAACGTGCCTTGATTAATTTCTTTTTGGATAATGCTCGTGAAGCTGGTTATCTCGAAATTCAACCACCTTATGTAGTAAATGCCGCTTCGGGTTATGGAACTGGACAATTGCCTGATAAAGAAGGACAAATGTATCATTGTACTATAGATGATTTGTACCTGATTCCAACAGCAGAAGTCCCTGTAACAAATATATATCGCGATGTAATTTTGAATGAAAGCGAATTGCCTATTAAAAATACGGCTTATTCGGCTTGTTTCCGTCGCGAAGCAGGTTCGTATGGCAAAGATGTACGAGGATTAAACCGTTTGCATCAGTTCGACAAAGTGGAAATTGTGCAAATTCAGCATCCCGATAAATCGTATGAAACGCTTGACCAAATGGTGAATTACGTACAAACTTTGGTTGATAAACTTGAATTACCTTGGCGCATTCTTCGACTTTGCGGTGGTGATATGAGTTTTACTTCTGCATTGACTTTCGACTTTGAAGTGTTCTCTGCTGCTCAGGAGCGCTGGCTGGAAGTCAGCTCGGTTTCGAATTTTGAAAGTTATCAGGCTAATCGTTTGAAATGCCGATTCAAAACCGGTGATAAGAAAACTCAACTTTGTCATACATTGAATGGTAGTGCATTGGCATTGCCACGTATTGTGGCTGCTTTACTCGAAAATAATCAGACACCTGAAGGAATCCGAATTCCGAAAGCATTAATTCCGTACACCGGATTTGATATTATCGATTGATCTGATACAAAATCAATTTAAACAAAAACGACATTCGACAGTAAGTTGAATGTCGTTTTTGCTTTTTTAGTAATTATGATGTGAGAATAGATTTAAAACTATATATTTGCTGTGTTTTCTGTGTGTCATTATTCAATAATATTGCCATGAATAAAAGAATTCTACGAATAATAACTGTTTTTTTGTTGATTGTATTAGCTGGAGGGCTTTATTACATTCATTTACTTACGCCTATTATTACCGGTTATGCTGCAAAGAATCTTGCATCTGACGTGTTTGTGGGCCATCGCACGCAAAAAAGCGTAGATGCTATAGATTTGAATTTTTCATTTATAAAATTCACTCATAATACAATTGATTATGATAAAAAGGAAGTGACAAGTCGTTTTCTGTGGGCGACATCGAAAGCCATTTATATTGAAGGTTTTGGCTGTACACTTGTTCGACGGGTTGATGAACAAACAATACGAAACCGACCTTACATTATCGTTCCGCTACCTGCAATCAATCCGGATTCAGTGGCCTGGCCTGCCGGTGATAAGTTGACTTCTACAATTCCTATAGGAATTGATATAAATAAACTAAATTTTGTTTTAGCAAAAGCGTTGCGTGACACAATTGGAAATAAAGGGACTTTTGCAGTAGCAGTCGCTTACAAAAATCAATTGATTGCAGAAAAATATCATGCAGGATTCTCATCTAAAAACCGCTTTCTCAGCTGGTCGATGGCTAAAAGCTTTACTCATGCATTGCTAGGAATTATGGTAAAAAAGGGTTTTATGGCTGTAAATGATAAACCCGATATTCCGGCATGGAAAAATGATAATCGTTCAGCCATTACCCTTGAAAATTTGATGCACATGAACAGTGGTTTAAAATGGAATGAAGACTACGGCAATCTCTCCAATGTAACTGTAATGCTACATGAAGCCTCCGATATGGCAGCATTTACATACACTAAACCAATGGTAGCTCGACCGGATTCCTTGTGGTATTACAGTTCCGGTACAACCAATATCGTTAGCTATCTGATTCGGAAAAAATTGGGGAATGATTCTGTTTATTACGCTTTTCCGCGAAAGGAACTTTTCAATCCTATCGGTATGAGAAGTGCTATTTTTGAAACGGATGCAGATGGGAATTTTGTTGGTTCATCGTACATTTATGCTACCATGCGCGATTATATTCGCTTTGGTTTATTGTATCTGAACAAAGGCAAATGGCTAGGAAACCAGATTTTGCCTGATGGATGGACAGATTATGCAGCAAAACCTGCTAATGGTTCGGGAGGAAAGTATGGTTCGTTTTTCTGGTTAAATCAGTCAGGAAGTTTTCCAAATGTACCTCGGGATTTGTTAATGTGCCAGGGACACGATGGACAAGCGATTTATATTATTCCCTCCTTACAATTGGTGGTAGTTCGCACTGGTTTCTCTAAAAAAGAGGATTTTAATTTTCATAAATTTTTGGCTGAAATTGTGGCAGCTGTGAATAACTAAAAGTAAAATTTCTTGTTTCGTAAGTTGCCATTTAGTAAATACTCATAACCTACTCCGCCAATTATTATACAATAAACAAATTAGCACATTCAAATTACTGCAACTGCATAGGGATGAATTATAGTTCTTATCATCTCTGAACTTGCTTACAGCTGCCAGCGTTATTTCTATAATTGTTTTAAGGAACTTTTCGGCTGCCACTCAATATTTGTCGAAAAAAAAGAATAAGTTTTAAATCTGATTATGACAAGTTGATTGATAATTAGGTTGTTATTTTGTTCAATTAAAACATTGTAAAATAATCGGTTAATGCCGGATATGAGTTTGCTTTTATTAAAAGTTTCTTTTCAACGTTCAGTTAAATTACATGCCAATTTTTAACCGGTATTTAGCTGGTGGAATTCCCGTTTGTTGCTTAAAAACTCTCGAGAAATGATGTCTGTCATAGTATCCACATTCAAGAGCAATATCTTCAATATCTTTGTTTGAATGGTGGAGAATCATGATGGCATGTTCGATTCGTCGTTGTTGTATGTAGTTTTTTACCGTACAATTTAATGATAATTTGAACAATCGGGCAAAAGAGTTGGTGGCTAAATTTGCAATTTTGCTTAATGTACTGTTAGTAAGCTCTTTATCAATATTTTTGTCAATATAAGAAATTACTTTCAGAATGCGTTTATCAATAACCGGAAAATCCCAATGGTCCAAATTGATTCCCTGTAATGCATGGCTGACAGTCAGCTATACCGTCGTCAATGAAGGTAAAGGCCGTACCAACGCTG
>JBAWXD010000214.1:0-6378 GCA_037144275.1 Paludibacter sp.
AAACTGCCACGCTTTTCCCACAATTTCACAATCAAGTCCTGCACAGCATCCTGTGCCGAATCAGCATTCCGTAATATCGATTTTGCCAATCGAAAAAACTTGTCGGACAGCGTGATAACCTGATTATTAAACTGTTTTGAATCCATTCGGCTTATTCTGTATCAAATCCAACAAAAAAAACAATGTTTTGTGATTAATATTAACTCAACAATTCGAAAACTAAAACCTTTTAATAATCAGTTCTACATATAAGACGAAAATAACAAAAAATTATTACATCCTGTTGCGAAAATATTTTCCTGCCAAAGTATCGTAATAAACTATCAGGAGTAATTTAATTGTTATTTCATGCAAAAATAGGGAAAGTCTAACGGATAATGTTTTTGCTCGGTTTTTTTTTGTAATTTTCGGCTGTTTTAGCAAGCAGACTTTCTTAACATAAAAATGCTAGAGTTATGAAAATAAATTTATCGGAAACTCAGATTCAGAATTTCAAAATTATAGGGTTATTTACCTGTCTATCAATACTAATTGTATTACTTTATCCAGCCGAAGACAGCTTTAAATATCAGTTTGAAATAGGGAAACCCTGGTCGTATGAGCTAATTACTGCCTCGTTTGATTTCCCAATTTATAAAAACGAGCAGCAATTAGCGAAGGAAAAAGTAGAAATTCTGAAAGATTTCACTCCCTATTACAAGATTGACACCGCATTAGTTAGTAAACAGTTGCAAAAACTGACTGTTGACTTACAGCAGAATAAAGATATTCAGGCTCATACAATAACTTATATTCGGAATAAATTCAGATCCATTTATTCTGCTGGAATAATTTCAGCAACTGAATATAATAATTTACTAAGCGATAAACGGACTAAAATTTCTTGTATTCTGCCGAATCGACTTACGAATATTAAGCAGTTGGAAACTGTGTTGACACCACGAACAGCTTATGAACAAATAACTGCCAATGCTCCTATTTCACTCAAGAACTATAATATCAACAAATACCTGACCGAAAATCTGACTTTTGATAGCCTTACAACTGCTATTTCAAAAAATGAATTATTAAAAAATCTATCGATAACTTCCGGTATGCTACAATCAGGTGAGCGCATTATCGATCGGGGCGAAATAGTTTCACCCAATATTTTTCAAGTATTAAATTCACTAAAGATAGAAACCGAAAAAAGAAATTCGAGCATCCAACAATCTTCGGTGGTGATATTGGGTGAAATAATTATGACTTTCGGCTTAATCGCATTGTTCTTTTTATACATCTATCTTTTCCGTCCCCGTATATTCGAAGTAACGAGTCATGTGATTTTTATTTTATTACTTATCTTAATGATAATAAGTCTCACTTCCTTTACGATCAGTTTTACATCATCAAGTTATTATATTGTACCCTTCGCTTTGTTACCGATCATAATCCGGGTATTTTTTGATTCCCGAACAGCTTTATTCGCCCATATCATAACTGTGCTGATTATTTCATTTATGGTGGATAATGCATTCCAATTTATTCTTTTGCAAATTACGGTGGGTATGGCGGCAGTTTCCAGTCTGAAGGATATGTCTCAACGCTCTCAGCTGGCACAAACTGCTTTGTATATATTTTTGAGTTACGTACTTATGTATGTAGCCTTTGAATTAATTTCCGAAGGTGATATTAACCGAATTGACTGGCATTACATTATCTTTTTCGGCTTAAGCAGTGTTTTCCTGCTTTTTGCCTATGTTTTGATTTATATTTTCGAGAAAATATTCAATCTGGTTTCAAGTGTTACCTTGGTTGAACTCACCAACATAAACAGCGATTTGATGATGCAATTCTCTGAACGTGCTCCGGGAACTTTCCAACATTCACTACAGGTTTCAAATCTGGCTACCGAAGCTGCCAAGAAAATCAATGCAAATAGTCTGCTGGTTCGTACGGGTGCGCTTTATCATGATATTGGAAAGATGAAACACCCTGAATATTTTATTGAAAATCAGCTTGGTGGGAAAAATCCCTTATCGGAAATTGATTATGAAGATGCTTCGCAAATTGTAATTAATCACGTAAATGATGGCATTGAGATTGCCAAAAAAAGCCACTTGCCCGAACAAATTATTAAGTTTATCAGTTCGCACCATGGAACAAGTAAAACCAAGTATTTTTACTATTCATATATCAATGCAAACCCGGATAAAAAGCCAAATGACGAAATTTTCACTTATCCGGGACCCATTCCAAATAATAAAGAAACAGCAATTCTAATGATGGCCGATGCCGTTGAAGCCCGATCGAGAAGTTTGACAGAATATACGGACGAAAGTATCAGCGAAATGGTAGAAAACATGATTGATAATCAAATTGCTGAAGGAGAATTTAAGGATGCCCCTATTACTTTCCGTGATGTAGAGTTAGTTAAAGCAGTTTTCAAGGAAAAAATCAAAAACATTTATCACAACCGGATAAAATATCCTGAAATAAATAAAATTACTCCTCCCAACCCCTAACAGGCAGAAAAATAAAATCCTCCAAATCATTAGAATTTGGAGGATTTTATTTTTACAACTCATAACTAACAAATAATCAATACTGTAAAATCATTTTTATTTGCGAGTAGTTTTTAACATGATTATTTATTCTCACATACCAAAGTCTTCCTTGAGGGGGATTCAGGGGGCTTCTAAATATTAATACAGCTTTACTGTAATTTTCTTTGCAATTTTCAAAGCAGTTGTAATCGTGCTTAAATCTGAATCCAAACTACCATCAGCACCTGAATAATGACTGTGACCAATCAATTTCAATACAGATTCCTGATTGGGGCTTGCTGTATCTATATCAGCCGAATAAACTAATGCCGGCTGACTTGAAGTTTTGTATTCCTTGTCATTCGGATATTTATCGTTGGTCCAGTATTCATTCCAGTCCCAGGATTGATTCAATTCCAGCATGATTTTATATTTTCCACTTAGTGGTTTTTCAGTCTTAGCATGAAGGATAAAGGATGCAGAAGGAGTAGCACCGGTATAAGCATCGGCCACCGGCTGTTTTGGAGTTGGCATATAGGTGCCAAATTCATTCTTCTCTCCGCGCTGGTGAGCCCAATAAGGCAAAGTGGCAGGACGTTGAATTTCGCCGGCTTTCCAATGACCGGTCTTGCGATTCACGCGATGAAAAACAGCTTTACCAATACTTTCAGACACATACAAAGTCTGAATGTATTTACCGTTCTCGTCGGCCAACCAAACGGCAAAAAGCGGATGATTATGTTCAACTCCTTTTTCAAACTGAATGGTCAGGCCTGTACCGGCATTATTCAAACCATAGTTTTCCTGCGAAAAAACTTCTTTTTTCTTTTGACCAAAGATTGCCATCGTGGCAAAGAAAGTTGCAATAATTAATACTTGTGTTTTCATATTTGTTGATTATAAACTATTAAGCCCCTAACCCCTAAAGGGGAATTAAATTAGTACAGTCTCGTATTGTTATTTGATATTTTTACTAAATCCATTCATCTCACGCTCTAAAAGTCCCCCTTTGGGGGATTTAGGGGGCTCTTATATTTTAATTATTATCCCTATAGTTGGTAAAATTGTTCCGGCAAAGTTATCAATGGTACGTAACACATATTTCGTTTGATCGTTAGAATCAATAACCGGCGAATATACTTTGTTGCCATTTGCATCAGGCACTCCGGTATCGAGATTGGTATAATTAGGTGCTCCCTGCGTTTTAAAATTATATACATTTTGAATATCGGTATAAAAATTCAACACCCATTTTTTGAAATAAAACTCCTTATCAATACGTATATCCAGTTGATGTGTGTCGGGCAGTCGGAATTTATTGAAATTACTATAATCCAGAACAGGTTGTTTAGTTATATCCCAAACCGATTTTAAGTATGAAGCCGAACTGATTGCAGTGTATGGCGCACCACCTACAAACCTCCATCGGGCGGCTATATTCCAGTTTTTAGGCAATTTATAACTCGCAATTAAGTTTAATAGTTGGCGCGTATCCCACGAAGAAGATAAGTATTCACCGGCCGAATTCGTAAATTCACTCCGAAAATAAGTGTAGGTAGCAGTAATATTCAATTTCTTCATTTCCATAATTTTGTACAATACTTCCACACCATAGGCGCGACCTTTTCCAGTTGAAACAATTTCCTCATCGCCCACTTGTCCAAATGCAGTTCCTTTGCTGGCAATACTCAAACCATCAGCCACTGAAAGCGGATAATAATTGTACGATTTGTAAAAACCTTCCACGCTTAAGCGCATGTTTTCCATGGGGCGATATTCAAAACCGGCTATAGCCTGATCCGATACTGTGTATCTGAGATTTTCGTTTTGATTGACTAAAACTCCTGCCGAGTTTCTATATCCGAGGGTTGTATAAGCCGGTTGTTGTGCATAATGACCTACATTTCCATTCAAATCAAATTTTTCGGAAAGGGCATACGAAATCGAAAACCGTGGCGACAACTGATTGAGCGGATTCAGCATATTTTGATTAAAATTAATTCCTGAAGTATTAATTCCAAACGAAAGTTTCAATTTATCCTCAAGCAACTCTTTTGAAGCCTGAGCAAAAGCCTGATACCCGAATAGACCAATAGTAGTATTGTATGACAGATTTGAAACTACATTATTAAAGAAAATCTGACGACTTGTTGAATTGGTATAATGCGAGTATTTCAGACCGCCTCCAAACGATAATTTCACAGGCAAATCGGGGTAATTCCGCTCAAAGCGCAATTTATTTTCCGCCTCATCCGATTTGTAATCCGATGTTTTTGCCTTGGTTTCGTCATTGTCTAAGTACTTGAAATTTGTATTGCGAAGCATGTTCCGGCTTAACACCCAGGTATCGTAATGCGTATCGGCAAAATGTTTGTAAACCGCACCAACTGTATAATTCCATTGAATATAGGTTGGTAAATAAGCCAACAAATAGGCCTGACTTTCGGTTGGATTCTTAATTCCGAGATTCAGCGCATCGTTATCAATAGCACCTATTCCTAAAAAAGTAATTTCATTTTTCTTGTCAATCTGCGTTTTTACTTTTACCTGAAAATCGTTGTAAGTAGGCAAAAAAGGCAAACCAATCGCTGCAAAAAGGAATTGCAGATACGATTGACGAGCCGAAACGATAAAGGTGGTATTTTTTCCAAGAGGACCGTCCAGCGTGAGAGCCGCATCCGAAGCACCAACCGAAAGCTTGGTGTGCAAACGATCTTTGCTGCCGTCCTTTTCTTTAATATCCATCACCGAACTCAAGGCATTACCTTTATCGGCAGGAAATGCACCGGTATAAAAGCTGATATTGCTCACAAAATCGGGGTTGATTACACCCACCGTTCCACCGGACGAACCTTGCGTGGCAAAGTGATTGATAACGGGAATCTCAATACCATCGAGGTAGAAAACGTTTTCAGACGGACCACCACCACGCACAATCAGGTCATTTCGGTTCGGATCGGTAGCACCAACACCCGGTAAGGTCTGGATTACTTTCGAAACATCGCGGTTAGCACCAGCGGTTTTCTCAATTTCCTGAACACCGATAGTCAACACCGAAATAGGACTTTCAATTTTCTTTAAATTCAGGTTTTGACGCACGGTTACTTCTTTGAGCTGAACAGCCGTTTCGTCCACCGGAATATCAATAAATGTGGTTTGATTGCCCTGAACCTGGATTTCGGATGAAACAGTGGTCTTATACCCTATCAAACTAATCACTAAACGTTTGAAACCCGGTTCAATTCCGGTAAAAATATAATTACCATCAAGGTCTGAAGTAGAACCGATATTGGTTCCCTGAACTAAAATTGAAGCAAATTCAAGTGCTTGATTGGTTTTTGCATCGTAAATTCTTCCTTTAATTATACCCTTTTGCGCAAAGGCTTGCATTAACAAAACTGAAACAACTAAAACTAAACTATACCTTTTCATATCTAATCTCTTTAATTTTGATAGTAGAACATTAAAAGTATACTAATAGTTTAACTAATTAAATTAATATGTGAATAGAAATTTTCTATAAAAAGGATGAATGCCATTTTTCTATTAAGGGCTTTTTCTGTCTTACTGCTTACTGTTTACTGCTATCTTCCCCACTGCATCATATACAGGCACAAGAAATCCATTTTCGGCACGACAAAGCAGACAGATATTCCCCACCGGTTTCGCACTCACCCACTCCAAATGAAGTACTTTATCTTCGTAAATTATTTTCGATATGAAAGAATTGCCGACCTTGAATAGCAAATCGTAATCCTGTGTTTCGAAAAACAGCTTCATTTTATCAAATTGTTCTGCTTCAAACTCACACTGATAAACTGCCTGCTCGGCACATTCGGTGCGAAGATACAAT
>JBAWXD010000215.1:0-6370 GCA_037144275.1 Paludibacter sp.
TGTTTCGCTTGATTCATATATGAACACTTTCCTCATGGTTTGTTTTTTTATGGGTCTGGTATTTGAATTGCCCATTGTTGCGTGGTTTTTATCTCAACTGGGCATTTTACATCGTGATTTTTTCAACAAATTCAGAAAGCATGCATTCTTCTCACTATTTGTAATTGTTGCCATATTTTCGCCAACCGGTGATCCTCTTACCATCATGTTGTTTTTTATACCCATCTATGCACTTTGGGAAATGAGTGCTTTTGTGGTAAAGAAAAAACCCGAAGAAATGGAAGAGTGAGGAAATATACTCACTGTATTTCTGATTTGACTTCTGCTCAATGATATGAAAAACAATCAGATTCTGTTATTTCTGTTGTTTATTTTTGTTACTCCGACTTTTGCCCAAAAAGTTAGATTCAGTTTACTTTTCCCACCCATGAAGGTTGGCGATCCGTATTGGAATGATGTAAACACATACGTTCTGCCAAGTCCCCTGATTACTGATGTGACGGTTGCCATGAAATGGTCGGATATTGAAACGAGTCAGGGTATATATGATTTCAGCACATTTGATGCGCAACTTATTCATTTTTATACTGCCGGAAAGAAAGTAAATATCGTAACACAGCCTATTTCACCCAGCGGCAAAAACAGCTTTACACCGGCATATATTTTTACTCCCGAATGGGCGTCATCCCTTGGGGTAGCTCAACTGGATGTGATTACATGCAGCAGTTTTGCAGGTGATGGTTCAGCTAATTCGGGATTACCGGTACCCTATGAAGTTCCGTTCAAACAAGGACTGAAAAACTTTTTTACCCAGGTAATTAATCATTATAAAAACAATGCCAATATTGCTTACATTCGGTTGGGACTTGCCATTGGTGGTGATTTTTATCCACGTTGCAGTAGTGTAATGCCGGGATTTTCGACAAAAGTATGGACTGATTATGCAGCCGAAATGAATAGCTTTGAAGCATCCTTAAATCCAACGATGCAATTAATGCAATCGGTTTGCCAGATTAGTTCAGCCAACGATGGCAATGCTGACATAGAAGCTGAAAATGCAGTAAAAAATGGAATTAGTATTGGTGTTCAGGGTTGGGAAATATCAGACAATACGGCCAAAACCTGCACTTCCGATTGGTGTGCCTTGTTCGAAAAATATTCCGGTAAGATAAGTCCCCTCGAACTTCAAACCCTTGCTGCAAGCGACCCGACAGGCATTTCACAAACCGGTTCGTTGGTTGATTTAATTCCGTTTGCCCTTGCGCACAAAGCACAGATGTTGGAGCTTTATACGATCGATTGGTTGCTTGCTCTCGATCCAAATTACAGTACGCTGTATGGTTCATCGGCTGCTTTTGTTCCTTATGCGTCAGCATATTTAAAAACCATAAGCGATGCCTCAGTTGCTTCGGGAGTAGAATCAGTGAATGCTGACTTGCAGGGAAATTATATTTATCCAAATCCGTCGAGGACTAACTTGAATATTTACAGTCCTTTTGTCGGATTGAAAAATGTTCAGATCTACAATTCAATCGGACAACTGATTTTAGACAGAAAATTTCCGGAAAATAAGATTTCGATTGATACTGCTCATTTCACTTCAGGTTTATATGTGCTAAATATAAAAGATAATAATTCAATAAAAAATTGTTCTATGAAATACATACAGCGATAATTTTCAGTATATTTGCCTGCAATTTTCAAAAAAAAGTATATTTCATAAACCATCAAAAATATAATCTTATGAGAAGACGTGATTTTTTCAAATCGGCTGCCTTGGTAGGTCTGGCAACGGTTGTCAAAACAACTGCTTTTGGTTCAACATTATCTTCTTCAGCCAAAAATCCGGCAATATCAAACTCAGCGCCTGATTTAGTAGCTGTAATGGGTGGCGAACCTGAAGCAATGCTTCTGAGAGCGTTGAAAGAATTTGGCGGCATTAAAACCTTTGTAAAAAAAGGGCAGAAAGTGGTGATCAAGCCGAATATCGGGTGGGATAGAACTCCTGAACTGGCAGCTAATACGAATCCTGAGTTGGTGTCTGCCTTAGTAAAACAATGTAAACTTGCCGGAGCTTCTGAAGTTTTGGTTTTCGATCACACCTGCCACGACTGGAAAAAAAGTTATAGCAACAGCGGTATTGAAGCTGCTGTAAATGCTGCCGGAGGTAAAATGGTTCCGGGAAATGATGAATCTTTTTACCGCGAGGTGGAAATTCCAAATGGAATAAAAATGACTAGCAATAAAATTCATCAGGCAATTCTCGATTGCGATGTCTGGTTTAATGTCCCCATTTTAAAACATCACGGCGGTGCCAAAAACTCCATTTCCATGAAAAACCTGATGGGAATTGTATGGGACAGAAAATTCTTTCACAAAAATGATCTCCATCAATGTATTGCGGATATTGCCACCAGCCATAAAAAACCTGCATTGAATATCGTTGATGCCTACCGTATTATGAAATCAAATGGACCACAAGGAAAATCAGAGGCCGATGTAGTACTGCTTAAATCACTTATTATTTCGCCCGATTTTGTTGCTGCCGATACGGCTGCATTAAAAATGTTTTCACAAGTTCAACCCACCGATATTAAAGATGTTCGGCATATCGAGCTTGCAGAAAAAGCACATGTTGGAACGATGAATTTGGAAAGTTTAAACGTCAAACGTATCAAAATGAATTAATCAATTGATTAATTTGAAATTAGCATCTATGAAATATCTCAAGAAAATCCGTGTCGGATTGGCACTCCTTTTTTTTGTTCCTATTCTGTTATTCTTCATTGATTTTACGGGGAAATTGCCCACTCAGTTACATCAGTTATTGTGTATACAGTGGATTCCTGCATTATTGTCAATAGACTTCATCATTTTAGGAATTTTACTTTTACTAAGCTTATTATTCGGCCGGATTTATTGTTCTGTCATTTGTCCGTTAGGAGTTTATCAAGATGTGGTTTCCTGGAAAACCCGCCTTTTCCGCAAAAAAAAGAAATTTCGTTACGAATATGCTAAACCACAAAACTGGTTGCGTTATTCCATTTTAGCACTAACTATTCTTATATTTATTCTGGGCAGTTCTTCACTTGTATTATTACTCGATCCATACAGTACTTTTGGACGGATTATTTCTCAGCTTTTCAAACCTTTAGTTATTTTTGCCAATAATGGTTTATCTCATTTGCTGGGCAAAACAGGCAATTATTCCATTTATGAAGTAAAGCAACTAAGCTTTATTCCACTGGCCTTCAGTCTTGCGCTTTTATTTTTCGTACTTGTAACTACTATGTCCTGGACTAAAGGTCGTTCTTATTGCAATACAATTTGCCCCGTTGGTACAGGATTAGGCTTACTGTCAAAATTTTCAATATTCAGAATAGCCATAAACGAATCATCGTGTGTTCGCTGTGGTGCTTGTGAGCGAAAATGCAAATCACAATGCATTGATAATGATACAATGAAAATTGATGAGACTCGTTGTGTGAGTTGTTTTGATTGTTTGTCATCCTGCAAAAAAGACAGTATTCATTACGAATATCGTTACAAAAAACAAACTACTAAGGTTACAGAACCAAAAGTCAGTTCGGGTAGAAGAACATTTTTATTGACTACGGGTGCAATTATTAGCACGGCTGCATTCGCAAAGCCCCGAAAAATAATTTCAAAAAACGATTCTATTCTTTCGCGCACGCCCATTATGCCTCCGGGAGCAGGAAGTATGGAGCATTTTAAAGCTCATTGTACCGCTTGTCAGTTATGCGTTAGCAAATGCCCCATGCAAGTACTGAAACCTGCTGCACTCCAATATGGTATTTCAGGAATCACACAACCACATTTAGTATTTTCTACCGAAGTGTTTTGCAGCTACGATTGTAATATTTGTACAACCGTTTGCCCCACTAGTGCATTGAAAAAACTACCGATTGAAGAAAAAAAACTGGCTCAGATCGGCGTTGCTAAATTCCGTAAGGATAAATGTATTGTTTTCACGGAAGAAAAAGATTGTGGGGCCTGTTCAGAGCATTGTCCTACACAAGCTGTACATATGATTGATTATAAAGACGGACTTACAATTCCTGAAATTACAGCAGATCTATGCACCGGTTGTGGGGCTTGTGAATCAATTTGTCCATCAAAACCCTACGTTGCAATATATGTTGAAGGCATAAGCACACAACTCAAAGCTAAAAAACCAACCGATGCTAAGAAGTTTGATAAGAAAATTGATGATTTTGGGTTTTAAAAGCTTAAAAGTTAAAAAATAAGGTTTATAAGCCTCAATGCTTGACCGTTTAATGTTTCAACATTGCTGAAAAAAAACTATCTTTGCAATGGAAACAATAAAAGCTTAAAATGTTTGAGATTATTATAAAGGGAATTTTGATAGGTTTATGTATTTCGGTACCATTGGGTCCAATCGGGATGCTTACCATTCAACGGACCTTAAATCGTGGTCAGAAACATGGTATTGCTACCGGTTTGGGAGCTACTACTTCCGATTTGATTTATACCATCATCACTTTATTCTTTTTGAGTTTCGTACTCGATTTTATTGAAGCACATCGCTTCATCATTCAACTCGTCGGTAGTTTGGTTGTAACGTATTTTGGTTGGTATATTTACCAGAGTAACCCCGCTACACAACCGAAACCGAACGAAACGGTTAAACATAGTCTTCCGGGAGATTTTTTCACTTCCTTTGGCCTTACTTTTTCCAATCCACTTGTTTTATTTGTACTGATTGCCCTTTTTGCCCGCTTCGAATTTATCAATAACACCACCACCTTATTTGTTTCAATTATTGGCATTACGTCTATTTTAGGCGGCGCTTTGCTTTGGTGGAGTTTACTGACTTTTTTGGTAAGTCGTTTTAAGGACAAACTTAACATGAGAGAATTGAAAATTATTAATCAAATAACCGGAGTGATCATAATTCTAATTGGTTGTGTTGGTTTAATTCTTTGTTTGATAAAATAGAAAAGCCAACGCGTTATCTCAACGAATTGGCTTATTATTAATCCTTTAGAAGATTAATAAACAAAATGTATTTTTGTTCGATTAAGAAACCGGATCTACTGATTTATCTTCTCTTATAGTCGATTTCCCATTACATGAAAAGGCATTTAACATTTCTTCCTTCGACATCTTTCCATTGATCCAAATTAAGCTTATTTCGTTTTTATCCTTGCTAACAATAAGCATATCAGCATTATCCTTTCCTGAAAGGCGGTAGTAAATATGAACGCGTTCGCCTTTATCACGAGCTTCGATGGCGGTTACAAATTTTCCTTCCTCAATCACTTTATCCAGTTCCTGTATAAAAGTTTTGGACAGAACGGAGCCTTTATCTTCCAGGGTCAGAATCTTGATTGATTTCATCTTTGAAGCCAACTCTTTGTTTTGACCATTGCTATTATGTTTTCCTATTATTGAACCTAAATTCATCATACCGCCACCAACAGTTACGGCAGTAAATCGTTCGTCTTCACTATACTTATCAAAAAGTGATTGAAGAGTTTGTGCCTGTGTTGCCACAACAATAAGTAGTAAAGCAACCAAAGTCAACTTTTTTTTCATATTCATTATTATTTATATTGTAATTTATTTTGAATTTCGTCCATTCTTTCTTTTACACTCGAAAGTTTATTAATCGGATGTAAATTATTTCTTACTTTTTCGATATTTTGCATCGGTTTCATACTTCTGTTCAACACATCATTCACCTGATTCAGTTTTTTCTCAGCATATTTTTCAGCATACTCCGTATCCTGAATTTTATTTCCACTCACCACTGCGAAATTGTCGGGCTGTTTTGGATATTTTACCCAAAAAGTAATCATTAATGATGCAGCAACTCCGGTATAAATAAATGTCTGAATCCACATTCGCTTCACCTTCTTCTGTTCCGGGAGGATTTTAAGAGCGGGTTTGTTGGCTTTTTCCTTTAACTCCTCATCAAAAGTCACAAACATAACTCGATACAGTTCATGTTCTGGCAAAACTGCTGAAGTCCTAAAGTATTGTTTCAATTCGCTTTCTTCAGCCAGCGTTGATTCGCCCCGAAAGTATTTTTCCAATAAATCACTAGCTCTTTCCATATACAGTTTGGTCTATTCGTTTTTGTTCTATTAATATCTTTTCTCTGATTTTCTGTCGCGCTCTTGAAAGATTCACGGTTACAGCATTTTCGGTAAGCGTGGTTATATATGCAATTTCACTAAGTTCCATTCCTTCCACATCACGCATTCTTATTATAGTTCGTTGTAATTCAGGCAAATTATCAATCAAGATTTTAACCCGACGAACCATGTCCTTTTGTTCCGTTTGCTGATGTGGATTTAGCTCAATATAAGCTATCTCGGGAGCT
>JBAWXD010000216.1:0-6354 GCA_037144275.1 Paludibacter sp.
ATCTGTTCAGGGTTTTGTATGAAATACTCTTCCCATTCCTTTGTTTTTGAGGTGTTTGGATTGATTGTGTAGTTGATGAATTCATCAGAAACCAAAAAATCAATTACATTTTTATTTGTTGCAGTACTCACGTAATGGCTGTTTAATTTATTATTAAACGAATTCCGTGATATATTGTACTCAATAATTTTTAATTACACAGCACAAGTACGTAACTTTAACATTCCCCGATGAATCAGATTTCTCACCGATTGGTAATTCATTTGCATTGAAACGCAAATTTCTTCGTATTTCTGTTCTTCAATATAATAAAGTTCAATTGCTTTTCGCTGACGTGGTGAAAGCTTGTCCAGCATACGCCGAATAAAATCATGATTGTTTTTTTCTTTTTCAGCAGCAATGTAATTATGTTCAACATTATCTGATGAAACAATATCCAGTTCTTCAATTGCAACGTCTGAAAGGTGAATCCGTTTACGGCTTTCGTCACAAAGTTTATTTTTTAACGAAATCAACAGGTATGACTTGAAATTCTGAACACCTTCCAATTCATTCTGTTTGTTGTAAATTTTGATAAAAACATCTTGAATACAATCTTTAAGAAGTTCCGCATCAGTCGTAAGCCTATAACCATAGTTGTAAAGAAGATTTACATGTAAGTTATACAGTTTTGAAAAGGCTGCCACATTTCCGTTTCTGAATTCAGTCAAAAGTTCATTGGTTTGATCTTCTGAGTCTGTACTGATAATTTTCTTCGTGTAGTTGTTTTCCATCACAGTATTTTTAATAATTGGTTACAAAATTTTATGTGACAAAATTACATTGACCATTCACTATGTGGTTGAAATTTTTGATTTGGATATGGGAAAAATAGGTAACATGCTTTAGAACATATTTTCAGGTTAAAAATGGCGGGTTTTAAGCATAAAAAAGCCGAAATAACGATTTAATTATTTCGGCTTAATGATTAAAAAGATACAAATTTATTGTATTTTTTGAAACCAATAGACTCCTGAATTGGATTTATGTGTCTGTAATTCAAATGTTTGATTCCCACTTATATTTTTGTTTAGTATTTCAATTGTTCCTGATTTTTCATCAACATATTTCAATATAAATTTTCCTGTTTCCAGCTGAACCGGAATTTTTGATTCGGATTGGGAATAAATAATAATTCCTGTACCAATTTTTCCCAATGCCTTGTATTTATCTGAACTTATCTTCATTACAGACATCTTTGACGCTGCTTTCAGAAAATCAGAATCTTTAATCTTTAGCACGGGCAACGAACCACCAGCCATGAAAACTGCCCATGCCATTTCGGTATAATTCAAACTGTAAGGGTAATATGTAACTGCTTTATCCGGAAATTTTGTGCGATATTCGTTTACAACCTTAAAAGCATTTTCAAAGTTCACGGCACCAACTTTCATCAAGCGGGCTTGCTGACGTGGAGCAAGATTCAATCCACCTTGTGGAGCATAAATAGTACCGTCGCTTTTATAATGCCAATAGCGGATATCAATTATATCGACTACAGAGGCACGTTTGGGGTCTGCCAAGATGGAATCCTGAACATCTTTTGTACAGCTAAGTGCCACTGTTGCATTTCTCCTGGTTTCATGTTGCCACTCATCGATTACATCCAACCAAAATTGCACAAAATGAAGCGGTCCGGTATATTCAAAACTAATGAGTTGAACCACATTGCTATTGTCGGAAAAATTATTCAAACACTGACGAATATAGCTTCGGTAATACTGGCGGCGAACTGGATTAGTCACATCATAGAACATTTCGGCACGGAAAATACGTTTGTCACCCGTAAAATTTACCGGTTCCGGAAATCCGAGATCGTTGATATTATTAGCTGACCGCCATGGACTGTCTACCCAATGCGCACCTGCTTCGATGATATTGTGTTGAAAGAAATTTTCGTGGAATAACATCACACCTGAACGTTGACCTTTATCGGCAAACTCTTTCAAACGAGCCCAGTACCACGCATTCGGACGATTCAAATCGTATTTCGACAATCCATCCCAAGCCGTTCCTTCGCCACTGCGCCCAAACGGTTGTTCGTATCCGGGTCCCCACACATCCCCATCGCGGCGACGAATACGTTCATGATCATCACGGCGACGATCCGTCCACAGGGCATAATTATGATCCAATACTGCCAAATTGTTGGCAGCCATATAAGATACCACCGAATCAATTCTATCTGTTAGCCCAAAACCTTCACGTCCTGCAACAAACCGTGTAACATGGGGTTTGGTTAGGGAAGAATTAATATAGTTTGGTTTCAACTTTCCATTCCACCATTGAACTTCAATCTTTCCACCCACCAGTAGAGCACCATCGCGCACCAAACGACCATCTACAATACCAATCGATGCCATATAAGCTTTCATTCGCATGGGTTTGCTTTTCAATTCAGCAGTCGTCATTACATTTTTAGGATCAACCGCCGGTTTGAAAACTGCCTGATTAATCCACATTTCCAGGGTAAGCAATGGCTCGTACGCTTCTTTCATCATGCGTTGAGCATCGGCAACGGGTGGACTGCTCGAAGCATCTGTACTTTTAGGGAGAATACGACCACGCAAAGAAACATCCTGATTCAGACGTGCCGCCAACTGTGCATAATAAATATTTCGGGGTTGAACATGGTTATTCGATTCAGCCCATTCACCATCTCCCGAAAATTGCGCCCAACAGCCATACGCTCTGTTTTTTGCATCGACAGCCGGTGAATAACATTCAATTTCGGCTGCTGTACATTGCCAAAAAAGACTGTTAGCGGTATTCCAACCGGCACCATTTTTTGCTTGTCCCAAATTCTTGAACGTCAGATTATGTCCGTCGATATTCACAACATCAAATAATAAACCACAAGCCCAGGCATCGATAGACCCACTAAAACCGTGAGCATTTTTGGCTTCGCATTGTACAAAAGCATTTGGTCCAGGAGCACAATAACCGGCTGCAAAATCGTTAATACCATCTTCAGAATAACAACGTTGGAAAAGGTTCTGCTGACCCATAGTGTAGTAAACAATACGGCGAAAACCACCGATTTCAGATATAGGCTCTTTGGAAATACAATCTTCAACAGTAATGGCTGATGATGTAGGCTGAAGAAAAACAGCATTACCTGCAAAATGATTAAAATTCAGCATCCGCACCCAGCAATCGGTTGCATTCTCAACAGAAACACCCGTCCAACAATGATCTTCGTCTTTAGGATACTTGATATTATAATCTGAGGTCATAGTCATATTTTCTACTCCGGATTCTGAAATACGCCCATTCCACTCGTATCTACTTAGTTGAGCTCCACCAAATTGTGGGTCTAAAGCAGTGGTTAAAGGCGCATTTAATGTAATTTTATTGCCTGAAATGGCAACAATTGTTCTATCCCAGCTTACATCAATATCAGTTGGTTTCCAACCCAACGCACTGATGCCGCCGCCATAAATATCGCAACCAACTGACTTAATCCATTCGGTCGTTGAAGGGCGTTTAATAGTGATTTGATCACCGACTTTTAATCCTTTAGCCGCAGTGAGTTCCAGTTCTTTCTCGTTTACCGGCACATAAATCGGGGCTAGTTTAAATGTGTCTTTCTGTAATTTATTGTTGACACCTTCGATATGAAGTACAGCCGAGCGGTCGAAACCATGACGAAGTAAGACTGTTTCGCGCTTATCCATACCACGGAGTACCACGCCTGACGTTCGAATCCACAGACTTTTTGACACATTAAAAGTGCACTTGTCAAGCAATACAGCTCCACGGAAACCATGACTGTCAGGTTTTTGAATCGAAACGTAATCGATTGCACGTTGAATTATTTCGGTAGCATCGCCTTCTTGTTTCGGTACAAAAATTACATTGTTCAGATTGGGAATATCCTGTTCGGAGCTTTTGTAACCACAATATGAAAAATCAAGTATGCTATTGCCTTTAGCATCTTTGGTAAAAGTAATTTTATTATTCTTAACCTGCAACCCAAAATCCTGAGCAGTTGAGAACTGCGATAAACCGAGCAAAAACAGGCAAAGCGTTTTGATTAAAAATCTGTTGTTCTTCATTTTGTATTGTTTTAAATCAAACTCTTACGACCAACAAGCGTGTCATGATTATTTTTAGGATTTGTCCAATCCACTTTCTTTTTGATGTCAATTCCGTTGATATATTTTTCAATATTAGTGTAACCGTCTTCATTGCAATCTTTCACTGCATCTGTTGGGTCATTTGGATTCAAACTATTCGCCTTTTCCCAGGCATCCGACATTCCGTCATTATCAGAATCAAGTACCGGAGTGCCTTTGTATTCGGGCAATCCACCCACCTGACGTGGGTCGGTGATAATTCCCTGTTTGTATGAATCTACAGGCAAACGGCGTTTCACGTATTTTGGAATATAAAGCGGGGCATCTTCAACATAAATAGCTTTTCCGGTTTCAACTGTCCTCACGACACGGGCATCTACCGCATCACGTTTTGGAAACATTGCACCAACATTTTCCAATACAAAAAGATAAGCTTTCTTCGTGTCAATTATAGTTACAGTTGGCATTTCGAATGCTTTAGCAACCCGAATGTCTTTTACAAAAACGTCGTATTTATACTCATCCGAAAGTTGAACACCACCATCCCAGTTGTTTTTGGTCACCTTTTCATTGCCTTCCACGATATTTCCGTTTACAAAAGCTTTACCAAAAGCCGTCGGGTGACTTTTGTCGCGTCCGGCTTCAGGTTTGAGTATTCTGTATGAAATGGGTTTTTCGAGCGGAGTGATGGGCCCTGGTTTAAAATAATTGTTGATAATATTGAAGAAACTTTTACTGTCGCCACCATCCACCGAACGATTCCACCAATTGAAAATTACATTATTCACAAAATTGAAGTTTCCATCCATTCCGACCGAACAATTTCTGGCTATATTGGAAGCATATAAATTGCGTGCAAACATACAATTATGACCTCCACATGTAGAACCAAATGCATGATTATAAGAATCCAGTCCTTCTGAAAATATAGAATTTTGAATAGTTACATTGACTGTTGGAAGTTTTTCACCTTTATGAGTAAGCGAGTCACGTTCATACACATGACGGTAAATCGACATATTCTCGTCCAAGCCCCAACTGGCCGATACGTGATCAATCATAATATTTCCCACCGGATTTCCACCTACCGCATCGTCGCGAAAGCCAACATCCTGTGCTCCCCGACGGAAGCGCAAGTGACGCATAATAACGTCGTGTGTATCAATCAGAAAAGAAGAACCTGTTACACAAATACCATCACCGGGAGCAGTTTGTCCGGCAATAGTGATATAGGGTGCACGAACATGAATAGGAGTTGAAAGACGAATGATTCCGGCAATATTAAACACAATGATACGCGCACCACCCGTTTCACAAGCTTCACGGAGAGTTCCTTTGCCATCGTCGGCCAACGAAGTAACCGCTATCACTTTGCCACCACGTCCACCGGGAGTGAATTCAGCACCACCTTCGGCACCGGGGAATGCGGGAATTTTAGCTTTGATCAAATCTTCGGGTTTTGAAGCCCAGGGCCTATAGAAACGACCGTTTTCGGCTTCTTCTTTCTGTACAATTGGCCATGCTTTTTGCCATGCTAAATCCGACTTGCGTTTGATTTCTTTTTCCTGACGTGCAACGCGTTGCTTTACTGAATCGGGGATAATGGGGTATTGAGCCATCACAGAAACAGCACCAAGACAAAGTGCCCATACCATAAAATTTTTCTTCATTCGATTAAATTAATTTTTCATTTTATTTAATTAAAACGAATCAAAAACCCTTTTGTAATCGGTATTTACGAGATTTTACGGTATTTTGCCATAAATTCAGTAGGTGTCTGGTTGTATTTTTTGCGGAAGCATTTTCCGTAATAGCCTGATTCCTTAAATCCCACTGCAAAAGCCACTTCCGAAACTGTCATATCAGTATTCTTCAACAACTCAATTGACTTCGTTAGGCGTACTTCCTTAATCATATCAACCGGCGCTAAACCAGTTAGACTTTTCAGTTTTTTGAAGAAGGCGGAGCGACTAATTCCCAGATTATCCGCAATGGAGTCAATATTAAAGTCGCTATTGTCAAGATTTTCTTCGATTACCTGATGAATCCTTTCAATAAACTTTAAATCTTTTTTCATCAGGTAATTTTCATACGTTTCGCTTTCTTTTGGCTCACCTTCGTGCGATTCAAGATTCAATATTTTCTCACGGAAAACCCTTCTGTCGCTTAGTAATTGCTCGATGCAGGCTATGAGATATTCTTTATTGAAAGGTTTGGTAATATACGCATTAGCACC
>JBAWXD010000217.1:0-6324 GCA_037144275.1 Paludibacter sp.
GGTGCTGGATACCCCTTCTAAATGGTTTGGTGTGACTTATGCCGAAGACCGTCCACAAGTAGTTTTAAAGATTAATGAATTGGTTCGTAAGGGTATATACCCAGAAAAACTGTATAAATAATTGGTAATTTAAATATAAATATGGCAAAAGTTTTAGTAACGGGAGGGACTGGTTTTATTGGTTCGCATACTGTTGTCGAATTACAGAATGTTGGCTTTGAGGTTATTATAGTTGATAATTTATCCAATTCAAATATTGATGTATTAAATGGAATTGAAAAAATTACAGGAATAAGGCCTGCATTTGAAAACATAGATTGTGTGGATTATGTGAGCATGGACAGAATGTTTGACAAATACAATGATATTGATGCAATTATTCACTTTGCAGCTTTTAAGGCTGTCGGTGAATCGGTTGAAAAGCCATTGTTGTATTATCGGAACAATCTGATTTCATTAGTTAATCTGTTGCAATTAATGCCCATACATAAGGTTAAAAACCTTGTTTTTTCCTCTTCATGTACAGTCTACGGACAACCGGATATTTTGCCTGTAACTGAAGAAGCTCCAATTAAAATTGCTTTATCACCTTATGGTAATACCAAACAAATTGGCGAAGAAATTATTCGTGATACCATTCACTCCAATCCTTGCTATCAAAGCATTATTCTTCGTTATTTTAATCCGATAGGGGCACATGCTTCAGCCGAAATTGGTGAACTGCCAAATGGAGTTCCTAATAATCTACTTCCATTTGTAACTCAGACTGCCATTGGCTTACGCAAGCAACTTCAGGTATTTGGCAACGATTACAATACGCCTGATGGTTCTTGTATTCGTGACTATATTCACGTGGTGGATTTGGCTAAAGCGCACGTTATTGCTGTTCAACGAATGCTAAACGAAAAAACCACTTCACGGGTTGAAACATTCAATCTTGGAACAGGAGTAGGATTATCAGTATTAGAGATAATTGAGAATTTTGAAAAAGTAACAGGAGTAAAAGTTCCATATCGTATTGTCGATCGTCGTGAGGGTGATATTGAAAAAGTGTGGGCTGATCCTACATATGCCAATGATGTGTTAGGGTGGACTGCCAACGAAACTGTTGAAGAAACCCTTCGTAGTGCATGGGCGTGGGAGCTTAATCTTGCTCAACGGGCAAAAGCTGAATAACCAAATCAATGTAAAAGCTAGTTATGAACAATTAATAATTCTCCTTATCGTGAATTTTTAATTGTTCGTTTTTTTTATTATTTATCCATTGTAAACTATCCACAAGTATGCTTTATCCGTTAAAATTTGAACCCATTCTGAAAGATAAAATCTGGGGTGGAACAAAACTCTCAACGCTGTTTGGAAAATCTGCTGAAACCGATAAATTAGGTGAAAGTTGGGAATTATCGGGCTACGAAGGTGATGAATCAGTTATAACAAATGGAATACTTGCCGGAAATAATTTGACCGAGTTGATTGAAATTTACATGGGCGAATTAGTTGGTGATAAACTTTTTGATGAATATGGATTATCGTTTCCGTTGCTCTTCAAGTTGATTGATGCCAACGAAAATCTTTCTATTCAGGTACATCCGGGTGATGAAGTGGCGGAAGAACGTCATAATTCGTATGGCAAAACCGAAATGTGGTACGTGGTGGATGCTGATAAGGGAGCTGAACTGATTATCGGCTTCACGAAAGATTGCACCCGCGACGAATATCTGGACGCATTAGATGCAGGCGAAGTTGAAACATTGTTGCAGAAAGTACCGGTAACAAAAGGCGATGTGTTCTTTATTCCTGCCGGGCTGGTTCATGCTATTGGTAAAGGTGTGGTGGTTGCCGAAATTCAACAAAACAGCGATATTACCTATCGTATTTATGACTATAATCGGGTGGATGATCAGGGCAATGAGCGCGAATTGCATACCGAACAGGCATTGGATGTGATAAACTTTGCGGCGGCAAAAAATCCGAAAACTGCTTATAAAATTCAACCGAACGAAATTACGCCATTAGTTGATTGTGATTATTTTACTACCAATATGATTCACTTCGATGTGGCAGTCACCCGAAATTATGGCTCATTAGATACATTCGTGACGTATATGTGTCTGGAAGGCAACTTAATAATTGAATTTAACGACGAGAAAACCATTGTAAACAAAGGTGATACGGTGCTTATTCCGGCCTGCATCGACGAACTGGTACTTGTTCCCGAAACAGTAGTAACTCTGCTGGAAGTGTACGTTTCTTAAATCGATCAAATGAAAAAGCTGACAGAATTAATGTTGATTGGTTTTCTTTCGGTTATGGCTGTTTCAGCACAACTGAATGAAAAAAAACTAAGTTTCCTGATTGCAACTTATAATATAAGGTTAGAAACTCCGGCGGATTCAGGTGCGCGAGCATGGGAGAAACGAAAATTCGATGTGAAAAGAATTGTTCAAGATTACAAGTTTGATATTTTCGGAGTTCAGGAGGTTGGAAGCTCCAAACAGGAGGCAGATTTAAAAGCATTAATTCCGGAATTCAGCTATTTTGGTAAAGGTCGTGATAGTCAGGATGGCACAAAAGGAGAGCAGATTGGTGTTTTTTACAAAACCAATCGGTTTTCAGTAAAAGTGAAGGGTTCGTTCTTTTTGTCAGAAACACCTGAGCTAATGAGCAAAGGCTGGGATGCCGATTTTCGCCGAATGTGTGTCTGGACAAAGTTGTACGATAGGGATTTAAACAAAGATTTTTTTCTCTTTTGCACTCATTTCGACCATATCGGAAAAATAGCCAGAATAGAAAGTGCAAAATTGATTATCAGTAGAATTAAAGCCATTGCAGGTGAATATCCGATACTGTTGGTTGGAGATTTGAATTCGTCACCACAGGATACAGCCATGTATCAGGCATTGACTGATTATCTGACCGATACGGCAATTTCTGCAAATAAAAAAACAATTCCCACTGATGGAACATTTAACGGATACGATATGAAAACAGCCAATTTTCCTGCTAATAAGAAAATTGATTACATCTTTTATCGTAAAATGAAAGCCTTGGATTACAGAGTTCTGAACACTCGATATAATGAATTATCTTATCCTTCCGATCATTTTCCGGTGATGTGTGATGTTAGCTTTTAATCTATAACTCAGTTTTATAAATAACCGACGGGGCGACTCAAAAAAGTCACCCCGTCGGTGTATAAAGTAATGATTCTAATAGCTTTCATGAGTTTCTAAATCGCTGAAAAACAATAATATCTTCAAATCCTTTGGGAGATTTTATCCAGTTTTTCAGAATTCCGTTGGTTTGATAGTTCTCTTTTTCAAACATTAGCCGGCTGGCGGTATTTTTTTCGGAAATATGGCAGTAAAGCTGATTGAGCTGTAGGAAAGTAAAAACATAATCTTCAACCAAATGAAGTGCAGCTGTTGCATAACCCTCTCCCTGAAAGGCTGAATCGACATAAAGTCCTAATGCTACACGGCTATTGTGAATATCAAAATCAAATAAATCAACTGTTCCAACCGTTTCTCCAGTTTTTTTACTCACCATCATAAGCCGAAGCTGATGGGTTTCGTAGATGTCTTTTTCGGAATCGATAATGTATTGCTTGAGTAGAAAGCGGGAGTAAGGATTACGCGTATTGCCAACAGACCATAATTGAGGATTATTTTCCCATTCATATAACCTGTCCAGATCTTCCGGTTCCAATGCACGAAGCTTTAGTAAGTCGTTTTCAAGCAACACCTTGTAGAATATAATTTAGTTATCCAAAAATAGATTTAAAAAAACCTTTCTTTGGTAATTGGTATTCCTGATCAATTTCGTTGGAGATGGGTTGCAGGTATTTTCCATTTCGAATCATACGGTATATTACACCCCAATCAGGCAAACCGCCCAAATTCCGGTCGTCGATAAATAAATCGGCTTTCAGTTTACGTGGTTCAGGTTGCTCATCCGATTCTTCAGGATAATTTTTGTTAATGGCATAAAATTCTAAGCCTTTTTGGCGACAAAACTCCACGGCTTCATCCAATTCCTGTCCTTCACGAACAGTCCACATGATAAGTAAATAATCGGGGTATTGTTGTAATCGTTTTAATGTTTCAATTGCAAATGGAATTTCCTTCCCAATTTTAGGATATTCGTGTGTTACTATCGTCCCGTCGAAGTCTACTGCTATAATCATTTTTAGTTCAAAAGTTTAAACGTTAGCTTTGATATTATTTCTCGTCTTCTTCAATTTCGTCCAGTTTTAAATCCGATGATATTTTTGATTCGGTTGGTTTGCAAAAAATCAGTGTAATGGCAGCAATCCCGGCACAAAAAATCATGGATTGGGTTCGGATAAAATAAAAAGCTATAACGCTGAAAACCAATCCAAAACCAATAACCAACAACCGCCAGGTTGCTCCTGTGGCATACTTGTTCAGTTTAGTGAAATTGTCTTCAATTTCGAGCCATTTTTTAGTGTTTCGATGAAATAATGCCAATGCTCCTGGAATGGAAATAATAATATAAATAATTACTAATGAAGATATTGTAATGCTGAAATCACTTTTTATATCCACCGTATTCTGACTGTTCATCGTTATCATGTACCCAATGAAAGTAGCCAGAATAGTGAGCGTGTAAATAAGATAATATGCAATATTTATTCTTTTAATAATACTTTCCATGCTTAATTTGTTTTATTTGAATGAATTAGTAAATTCTACTCTGTTTAAAATGGATCGTCCCAAGGTTACTTCGTCTGCGTATTCCAGTTCGTCGCCAATGGCAATTCCACGTGCAATGGTGGTTACTTTAATATTTAACGGAGCCAGTTTTCGGAAAATATAAAAGTTTGTTGTGTCGCCTTCCATGGTGGTGCTCAAAGCCAAAACAACTTCTTTCACTTCTTCGTCTTTCACCCGTTGAATCAGGCTTTCAATCTCCAAATCAGCTGGTCCAATTCCGTCCATGGGTGAAATAATACCTCCCAACACATGATACAATCCACGGAATTGCTGCGTGTTTTCAATTGACATCACGTCTTTTATGTTTTCCACTACACAAACTGTTTCATGATCGCGTGATGGATTTCCGCAAATGCGACACAATTCTGTATCCGAAATATTGTGACAAACCTTGCAATAAATGATTTCTTTGCGCAACTGAATAAACGAATTTCCAAAAACTTCTACCTCGTGTTCCGATTGCTTGAGTAAATGCAAAACCAGTCGGAGTGCCGTTTTACGACCAATTCCGGGTAGTTTTGAGAACTCATTAACCGCATTTTCGAGCAGCGAAGAGGAAAATTGTTGTTGACTCATTTCTATTTAGCTGACAGCTTGCAATTTGCAATAATAGTCGCACTTTTTTTTATCGGATGCAAAAATACAAAAAAAACCGGTTCCAAACTATTTTTACAGTTGGCATTTCATTTTGGTCGTTTTTGAGTATTTTTGTGCGGTTTTTATCGACAGCTTAATCAATTACACTTTAACTCATGTCAGGATTTTCAATACTACTTATTATCGCTGTTTATTTTTCGCTATTATGGCTAATTTCCTATATAGTAGGCCGAAAGAATACGGATAACGATGCTTTTTTTCTGGGGAATAAGAAGTCTCCGTGGTGGGTGGTGGCTATCGGTATGGTGGGTTCATCCATTTCGGGAGTGAGTTTTGTGTCGGTGCCGGGTATGGTTCGTGGTATTGATTTTAGTTATATGCAAACCGTTTTTGGGTTTTTTATAGGTTATCTGATTATTGCCAATGTGCTGCTTCCATTGTATTATAAAATGAATCTGACGAGTATTTATACTTATCTGGAAGAACGTTTTGGTAAATATTCGTATAAAACTGGTGCTTCGTTTTTCCTTCTTTCCCGCACAATTGGTTCTGGAGTCAGACTTTATCTGGTAACGCTCATTTTGCAACATTTGATTTTCGATGCATGGCATATTCCGTTTGTGGTGACGGCAATAGTGGCTGTCTTTCTGATTTGGCTCTACACGCACCGAAGCGGCATTAAAACCATTGTGTGGACAGATACCTTGCAGACCATTTGTCTGATTTCGGCTCTGGTGTTGATGGTTGTTCAGGTGGCTTCACGACTGGATTTGAATCTCAGTAGCTTTGTTCAAAAAATATATCATTCCGAACATGCTCACATTTTTGTTTTCGACAACTGGCATTCGAAGCAAAATTTTTTCAAACAGTTCTTTAGTGGAATTTTTATTGCCATTGTTATGACCGGACTTGATCAGGATATGATGCAAAAAAATCTGACCTGTCGCAATCTGCGTGATGCCAAAAAGAATATGTATTGGTATGGAATTAG
>JBAWXD010000218.1:0-6301 GCA_037144275.1 Paludibacter sp.
AATAATAGTTTCATTTTATTAGTTTTTTAATACGTTTATAATATATCTCTATTTGCTTCTGAGAAACATGAGGAATCATTCTAACTTTTAACTCTATCTCCAAGGCTTCTTGATATACTGATTCTAAGAATCCATGACCCAAACAACGATGAACTTCCATTGCCGCACCAACTATGTCATAAGTTTCCTTTTTATAAATCATTGTCTTTAGCGTAAATTTGTTGTTTATATCCTCAGTTCATTACCACCGGTGATGTCGTTGCTAAGTGTATGAGTCCTTACAAGACCAAGGCAGTATAGCTTGGAGATAGCTGAGAATTTTATAGCGGTGCTCATCCTTTAATTTGCATTATTTTTTCAGTGTGGAGATTACTGTTGTAATTTGGATTTAAATACTCTATGTTATCACAGTCGGAAATTTGGCACACATTAACATTGAAATAAAATCGTTTCCCCTGTAATTTACTACAAAAATAACAATAATTTCCTTCAAATCACTCAATAAATATCAGATTATCAATTTTATCTCCTAAAAACAGCATGTATTTAACTGAATTCCGGTCAATTGTTTAATTTATTAATAGAAATCAGTAGCTTTTCTGTTATAATGCAAACTCAATTTTTTTCGTCGTAATATTTGTAAATTCATTTCATGTACCAATTATTGCATACTGTTATTTTATCAAAACAATTATTCATTGTTCCACTTTCTGCTTTTCTTGTTCCGTTATTGGGCCCTAGCATATCCGTAGTTGATTCTATTTAAATTCATATATAATCTATATTTATTCCGTATATAATCCATATATAATACGTAATTAAAAATAATGAATTATATACGGAATATTTTCGTATTAAAAATAAATAATATACTTTTGTATAGGCTTACAGCTACGAATAAGATAAGACTAAAGATAGCGACAACAACATTAGACTTAAACTTTGCTAACTTTCAAACTATATAAACCTTCAAACTCTTCTAACTTTAAACTAAAAAACCATGGCACGTGTAAAACAATTTGATGTAATAACCGGTAGTATTGCCAATCTCTCGTTTTATACCCGAAAGGGAAGTAATCAGGTATTTGTACGAACTAAAGGAGGTGCGACCAAATCGCAAATCAAACGCCGACCTGAATTTGCCAATACCCGAAGAAATAACAAAGAATTCGGGGGTTGTTCCAAAATGAGTAAAGAAATACGGATGTCGTTTTTCGGACTACAGCAGGTAGCTGATTTTAATTTAGCTCCGGCACTGTGTTCCTTAGTCAAGAATATTCAGAAGGCTGATCTGGAAGGAGCATGGGGAGAGCGAAGTATTCGTTTATCAGCTCATAAACAGTATTTAGTAGGCTTTGATTTTAACCGAATAGTACGGTTTGACAGTGTGCTCCGTGTACCATTACAATGGACTATAAATCGCGAAACTACACTCGCAACGATCAACATTCCTGCTTTTGCCTGTAGTATGGGATTAAATTCGCCAAATAAATACAATTTATTTCGCATCAGTGCAGCATTCGGGGTGGCAACCGACTATCGCTTGGGAGAACGAAAATACGATTACGAACCGGTGCATGATACCATAGGATTAGGTGGCAAAATTACATCCAGCAACTGGTTTTCCACCCAAACTACCGTAGCTGAGCAAGTACTTGAACTGCAACTGAAGCTGAATCGGCCGGAAATTACGTTCAATGAAAGTGATACACTGATTCTTACAGTTGCTATTGAATTTGGAGCATTGGATGCCTTTGGAAATCCAACACCCGTGAAGGGAGCAGGTGCGGGGAAAATATTGGGTGTAGGATAGTATGAAAAATGCTGCTTATGGCTTGCCGCTTACCGTTTACTGCTTGCTACTTGCTGTTTACTGCTAACTGCTAGTAATAACTTCCGGTTATAAGTATCTTAGCCAGATAAACAACGCCCAATCCGGTATGAATTCCAAACAGCGAAAGTAAAACTATATTTTTTACTGATCTTCCTTCCATTTTGAAATCTTTCAAAAGAGCCAGTAACGCTGTTAAAAAGCAGATCCAGGTGGTAATTACAATTTGCCAGTAGAAATTACCATGCGAAGCACGAGGACCGGATTCAGAGATAAAAAAGAAAATCAAGACCGATACCACAAAAGATAAAAAGCTGTACAAAAATAGCTGATTGTGGATAATTTTTCTAAAATTCAGAATTGAATATAAAAACGGAAATAACAAGGAGAAAAGCATTGAAACAGGGATATTTATCAGATCCTCCTTCAATTCAGGGTTCTTCCAGAATGGCATAAAAACCACTGAAGAAGTATCTTTGACATCATGAGTATTAATCTTATAGATAATAATAAATTGCCCTATAAGCAAAACACCTCCCAGAAAAACAGGAAGAATACTCAACCAGAATTCTTTTCGTAACTGATATTTATACAATAACATAATAGGATATACACATATAAATACAAAAAAGAAACTGGGCTTTATTACTAAGTTCAAAGCAATAAGTAACAATATCCAGCTATTCCCTTTAGCACTGAAATCTTGCAACTGCTTGTAAGATAATTCAAAAAGCAACAATGCAAAGGGAAAAAGAAAAAGAATGGTAGAATTATGCCATACATTCGGAGTATACGACCCTATGTACATATAGCGATCGTCAGTTAAATAACCGGGAATAGGAATTACAAAAACAAACAGCATACTCAATGCCAGTATGGGAGAATAAAGTTGACTGGTTATTCGGTTAATTGGTTGATTGGTTAGTGAATCAGAAAACATAACTTCATTCATTTTTGATAGCGTCAGATAATATCGATATGATCCAGCAAAGGCCAGTAATCCACAAAGGGCAAGTTCGGTAGCTTTAATACCAGATGTAAAAAAAGAAAATATATTGACAAATAAATATACCAGAAAATTACCGGTATATGGAATTTTTCCTGTACACATATCCCTTGCAAAAGCCGCATGGTCATGCATATCGTTATAATCTGCCGGAATAACTTTAAGCAGTCTATAAAAAACCACAAAAAGAAAAAAGAAAAGTAGGGGAAGTATAAATTTGTTGGCTTTCATATTAGTGGGCATTAGCAGTCGACAGTGGGCAGAAAGAAAGTGCCAACTGAAACTGCATTTTAGTCTTGTTTTACTCCAAATTTACCGGGGTTGTTATACATATACATTAAAAGTTTTCCAACTTCCACGTTTAATTCATCTAATATTTTATGTTCATTCTCAGCTATATATCCACAATGAACTGCAAAATCCATCCAAACAGAGGTTTCATTATTTTCACCATCACAGTCGGTTAATTTAATAAGTAATGTTTCAGATAAAGTCTTTTTTTATAAGCTTCAGCCAAACTAGCAAAAACTGATCTGGATGATCTTCTGATTTGATCAGTTAGTGAGTATTTTTCCTCATTTGGAAATTTTAAAGAAATGTCATAAATATCACAGCTAGTTTAAAAGCTTTTTTATAGACTATCAAATCCTTAAAGCCATTATTTCCAAGCATTTTCATTACTGTTTTTGATTATAAAACTGCTACTGTATACTGCTACTGCATACTGTTACGGCATACTATAAACTTCTTTTATCGTTTCAATAATCTTTTCTAAATCACTCTCGCTCAATTCATAAAACAAAGGTAGTCTTACAAGACAATCAGCAAAACGATCGCAATTTACTAATTCCCTGCCATCGTGTTTATCTTTATAATAAGGACTGCTATGTAAACTCAGATAATGAAAGACTGCCCATATCTCATTTTTTTTCAGCGTGTCTATCAAGGCTGTTCTTTCCTCCAATGAAGGAAAAATCAGGTAAAACATATGTGCATTATTGTTTGCATACTCAGGTATTTCAGGCACTTTGAAAAAACCTTTAGTGGCAAGTGGTTTTAAGGCTTCATAATACCGATTCCAATGTTCCTTCCGTTTTGTTTGAATATCATCCAAATGCTCAATTTGAGCCCAAAGGAAAGCAGCAATTACTTCGGATGGTAAAAACGACGAACCGATATCCACCCAACCATATTTATTGACTTCACCCCGGAAAAATTCTGCACGATTCGTTCCTTTTTCCCAGATAATTTCAGCCCTGTGAAGAAAGCGTTCATCGTTTATAGCCAACATACCCCCTTCACCAGAAATCAAATTTTTTGTTTCATGAAACGAAAATGCAGCAAGATGTCCTATACTTCCCAACGACTTACTGCTTACTGCTTGCTGCTTACTGTTATAAAATGAATCCACCGCCTGTGCAGCATCTTCCACCACCAACAAATTATATTTTGCGGCCAATGCCATGATTTTGTCCATATCGCAAGCCATACCGGCATAATGAACCGGTACAATCACTTTAGTTCTGGGAGTAATCAATGATTCAATTAATTCGGCATCAATATTTGGATGATGGGTCTGGCTATCTGCAAAAATAATGGTCGCACCCTGACGAACAAAAGCTAAGGCAGTAGAAACAAAAGTATAGCTTGGAATAATTACCTCGTCGCCCGCTTTAACATCACACAAAATAGCTGCCATTTCCAGGGCATCGGTGCAGGAAGTTGTCAGCAAACATTTCCGAAATCCGTACCGCTGCTCAAAATAAGCCTGACAACGCTGCGTAAACATCCCATTTCCTGAGAGTTTTCCCGTAAATACGGCTTCGTACATATAATGTGCTTCTTTGCCGGTGAGATAAGGTTTGTTGAATGGAATCATTTCTTTAGCTTATAGTTGGTAGTTTATAGTTTATCGTCAGAAATATTTTATCTTGATTCATGGCTCAACTATTTTACTTCTTTTATATAAATATCCCAATTTGTCAAAATCAATCAATTTGTAAGTTGTCAGATTTATTTCTTTTTGTGAGAAAACGTACTTCGCTTGTAACTTGTCAGAAAAACCTGCTACCGTGCTGATTCCTATTCCGGCAGGGATATTCAAAACGATATTCGGACTCAACAGCTGTATATCAATCGTATTTTCAAAGGGTGAACCAGCCTTGGCTGAATATTCAATACGATTCATTACATTACTTTGAATTGGCTTGTTATACCTTCCTATCGTAAATGATTCCAAAACAGGAGTTGAGTAAACTAATATCAACAAAATAACTGTATTGATGGCAAAAATACCAATCCAATCAGTAGAATCTGAATTCAAAATCAGAAACAATACACAACCATACAAAACCGGTGCTAAAACTCTGTAATCACGCCAATCAAATACATCGTAGGCGCATAAAGTTATCGAAAGTACCGAAAACAAGATCAAAAATACAACAAAATATCTGATTTTTAAATTTTTAAACTTGTATTGCAGTATATTAGACTTCACTAAACTATAAATCAGGACCAAAAGAACGAAATAGCGTTCAGCAGCCTGTATGAAATTATCAGAAATAGGATTACTGAAATTGAGCAAATTATCCTTTAAATGAACTAGAAAAAAGCTCAGTTTTGGACTGATTCCATTCAGATTGAACAAGTCGTGCAAAAATGAATCGGGATAAGGCGAAACAAACCAGGTAGTGATTACAAACAATATTCCGCAAAAAAAAGTCCCTGAAATAAAATACAGCAACGATTTACGATTAAAATTTAATTCATTATCCCGAATAAAAAATAAGGGTAGGAATAATACGATATAAATAATTCGAACAAATGAAATGGCAGTACAGAAAACAACAAAAGCGTAAAGTAACCCTTTTGTTCCACGCTGAATAAGCGCATACAGAATTACAAAATAAACTGTTAGCAAGGCATAATTAAGTCCTTCTGACATGGAAGTTATTGAAAATAAAAGATAGGGAGTATATGAAACCGTGAACAATAGAATAATCGCAATAAGTTTTGGCCTGGGCTTAAGCATTAAAACTAAAGAGAGAAAGGCCAATGACATAAAAAAAGCATTGGCAAGAGGCATAGAAAAGGCTTTCCAACCGAAAAGTTTTGCAAACAGTGCATAAATCGAAACTGTACCAAAACCGTGAGGACCAAAAGTGGAAATGGCAGGAATAACCTCATTATAAGCATAATATCCGTGATGTATGCCTTTTTGACTAAGGGAAAGTATTTCGTGCCAGTAGGACAATTCATCCGACCAAACTGGAACCAAACTAAAAATAGAATGATGTGTAATCAACCCTGTTGAAACAAAAAGTATTATCCACGGCGAAGCAATTAAGAACAAACTAAGAAATAGTTTGGAGTCAAGAGCCAATCGTAGAGTTTTGAACATTAATCACTTATCATTAATCGTTAATCATTTTCAATACCGTTGCTCCCCACGAATAACCTACCCC
>JBAWXD010000219.1:0-6230 GCA_037144275.1 Paludibacter sp.
CCGGGTTTGGTTCGTCAACCTCGTTTCGTCCAATCTTTGCAACAGGAGCACTTTGATGTCGTACAAACACTGGTTGGCTGCAGGTGGCATGTGGGCCGTCTTGGCGGTCGTGGCGTGGGCGCAGCCGCCGTACAAGGCGCTGATTGTGGACGGGCAGAACGCCCACAATTGGAAAGATTTTTACTTTATTGCATGTTTTAAATCTAAAAATAAATCTTCTACATCTTCCAATCCAACTGAAATACGGATTGTCTTATCAGAAACATTCATTTCACGACGAACATCGGCAGAAAAAGTTCCGAAAATAGTGCTCGCAGGGTGAATGGCTAATGTTTTATTATCAAATAAGTTGGTGGCACGTTTAATCAGTTTAAGTTTATTCATAAATGAAAAACAAGCTTCGCGGGACGACAAATTAAAAGTAAACATAGCACCGGGGCGAGGACCAAATTGCTCTTTACTTAGATTATGAAACTTGTTAGAAGATAGACCAGTATAATTCACTGATTCAATTTCCTGCAGTTTCTCCAGCCTCTCAACCAATTGTTTACAGCTTGATGTAGCCCGATCATACCGTAATGTAAGTGTTTCGAGTCCCAATGTCTGCATATAAGCTGCATGAGGAGTCATATAAGATCCCAGATTGCGGTGAATTTCCTTACGAAGTTTGGCAGTATATGCAGCAGGTCCAAATTCTTTAGCCATTACATGCAACTTAGGTGACGAAAGCCAGTCGAAATTGCAGTAATCAATTATTAATCCACCCAAACTTGTTGCACCGCCCGAAATGTATTTCGTACTGGAAACTATTTCTATATTTACGCCAAAGTCCTTAGCTTTAAAAGCACAGAATGGAACAATCGTTGTATCAGCAATAACAGGCACTCCTTTTTGTTTTGCAACTGCGGAAATAGCTTTTAAATCAACAACTTCCATTTGTGGATTTGTGATTATTTCCAGAAAAACAGCACAGGTATTAGCATCAATATGTGCTTCAACTTCATCAACATTGGTGAGATTACAGAACCTGATTTCGACCCCAAATGCTTCGAGAGTTGACGCAAAAAGCGAATAGGTATTACCAAACAAATGACGTGATGTAACAATGTTGCTTCCCGACTTAGCCAGCGTAATTATGGCATTTGAAATTGCCGCCATACCCGAATTCAGTGCTGTTACACTAAAAGCACCCGTAATTGCTCTAACCCTATCCTCAAAATACTGAACCGTAGGATTGGTAATACGTGAATAAGTATGATCAGCAGCTTTACCGGTGAAAGCCAGCTCCATCTGTTCTGCAGACTCAAATTCAAAAGCTGCAGAATGATAAACCGGCATACTCAATGCATTGTAAGCATCAGGTTTGGCGTAAGGTGTGTGCAGTATCTTTGATTCTAATGATTTGTCCATCTATCTTAGTTTTGCTCCGAGCTTACTTTCAAAGTTACCGAGTAGTTTCTTCATAATACTTTCAATTTGTTCATCGGTCAGAGTTTTGCTATCGTCCTGCAATAAGAAACTCACCGCGTACGATTTTTTACCAGCTTCAAGGTTTTTTCCTTCGTATACGTCAAACAAGTTCACTTTTTTCAGTAACTTACGTTCCGTTTCGAAAGCAATTTTTTCTATTTCAGCAAATGTGACAGATTTATCAAGTAACATGGCCAAGTCACGTTTCACTTCAGGGAATTTCGATAATTCGCTGTATTGAACTTTGTAATTGCCTAGCTCCGATAAAATTGCATTCCAATTCAGGTCAGCAAAATATACTTCCTGATCAATATCGGCTACTTTGCGGATCTTCGGGTGAACAATACCGTAAACAGCCAGTTTATTACCACGTGGACTATAAATCGTCAATGCTTCACTCAGCAAATCATCTGCATATTCACCTGAAACTAATTTTCGCAGATTGAAACCTAAACGTTTAAAAATATTTTCGATATATGCTTTTAGTTCATAAATGCTGGATTTTTGATTAGCAGTTGTCCATGACTGGGCAAATTTAGCTCCGGTAAGCCACAGTCCCAAATGAAAATCTTCGGAATAAGCTGCCAGCGTTTCGCCTTCTTTTTTATTGTCGGCATTATAATAGTAGCAATTTCCAAATTCGTAGAATTTCAAATCAGCATTCCGGCGATTTACGTTCCGATTAATATTTTCCAATCCACCAAAAAGCAATGTTTGACGCATAACGCTCAGGTCGGAACTCAACGAGTTTATAATTTTTACGCTGTTTGCAGCCGGAAATGAAGTTAAGTCTGTATAGTAACTTCCTTTTGTAAGCGAATTGTTCAAAATTTCGTTAAATCCCTGAGCAGTAAGCTGTTCTGAAATAAGGTTCTGAAGTTTGTAACTATCTGGTTTTGAACTATAGCTCAATGTTGATTTCAGTGTTTCACCAATTTCCACATTATTATAACCATAAATTCGGAGAATATCTTCAATCACATCTACATCGCGCTGTACATCAACCCGATAAGCCGGAACTTGAAGCAGGTAACTCTCTTCATTCTGACTTACAATCTTCATTTCCAATGCAGTCAAAATGGTTTCGATACTTTCCTTGCCAATGGCTTTACCAATCAATGTATCGATTTTACGTAAAGAAACTTCAACATCAAAAGGTCTTACTTCCTGTGGATAGACATCAACAATTTCACTCGAAATTTGCCCTCCGGCCACTTCCTGAATCAGTAAAGCACAACGTTTAAGTACATAAATCGTATTAGTCGGATCGCAACCACGCTCAAAACGGAATGAAGCATCCGTGTTCAACCCATGACGACGAGCTGTTTTCCGAATGGAAACCGGATTAAAATAAGCACTTTCCAAAAAAACATTTTCAGTAATTTCAGTAACACCCGAATCCAATCCACCAAACACACCAGCAATGCACATTGGAGCTTCGGCATTGCAAATCATTAAATCCGCAGAGTTTAGTTTACGCTCAATTCCGTCCAAAGTGCTGAAGGTAGTTCCTTCTGCAAGCGTTTTTACACGTACTTCTCCACCTTTAATTTTATCGGCATCGAAAGCATGAAGCGGTTGTCCCAATTCGTGAAGTACATAATTAGTTATATCTACAATATTATTAATCGGGCGAAGTCCGATAATCAATAAGGCATTTTTTAGCCATTCCGGCGATTCGGTTACTTTTACACCCGAAATAGTTACTGCCGAATAACGCGGACAAGCATCCGCATTTTCAACGGTAACCGGAATGGTGAGATTTGAATTTTGCACAGCAAAAGCTTCAACCGAAGGTCGGAGTAACTTTACCGATTTATCTTTTAATGCATAAAATGCAGCTAAATCGCGAGCTACACCAAAATGTGAGGCAGCATCAATACGGTTTGGCGTAATATCTACTTCCAGCAAATAGTCGCTTTTTATTCCGTAATAATCTTTAGCTAACGTTCCAACAATGGTATCTGCAGGCAATACAATAATTCCATCGTGACTGGTTCCAATACCAATTTCGTCTTCAGCACAAATCATACCCATTGACTCAACGCCACGAATTTTCGAACGTTTAATCGTAAAACTTTCGTCACCGGAATAAAGTATAGTTCCAACCGTTGCTACCACCACTTTTTGTCCGGCAGCTACATTTGGAGCACCACAAACAATCTGTAACTTCACTTCTTCACCCACATTTACAGTGCAAACGTGCAAATGGTCTGAATTTTCATGATTGGCACAAGTCAGCACTTCGCCAATTACCAGGCCCTCCAATCCGCCTTTCACAGTTTGAACTTCTTCTACTCCCCCCACTTCCAAACCAATAGAAGTCAGTGCTTTCGACAAATCATCAGGACTTACATCAATATTAATGTAGTTTTTCAGCCAGTTATACGATATATTCATAACAAATTGATTGTATTTTTTTTGAAGCTACAAAGATACGATTATTTTTAAAGTTAGCGAACCGAAAACGTCCGAAATGAACAGTTTACATTTCTATTTTTAGTTCAATTATCCAAAATTTCTGCACAAAAAAGTTCGAAATGTGTATTTATTCATTATTTTTGCCCATTCTTAAAATTAAATATCACTAAAAAACACAAGAATATGATTCAGGAAAATTTTATTCGACTTTTCGAAGATTCGTTCAGGAACAACTGGGAATTACCAGCTTACAGCAATTACGGTGAAGATCTTACCATGACTTATGCCGATGTGGCTAAGCGGGTTGCCAAATTGCATATTTTGTTTGAACAATGTAAATTAAAGCCCAACGATAAAGTTGCTTTAATTGGTCGGAATAATGCTAACTGGGCAATTACCTATCTGGCTACAGTTACTTATGGAGCAGTTGTAGTGCCAATTTTACAGGATTTTAATCCGAATGATGTTCATCACATAACCAATCATTCAGAATCAACCCTGCTTTTTACCGGTGATAATATTTGGGAAAATCTCGAAGAAGAAAAGCTGACTACTGTAAAAGCCGTTTTCTCGCTTACCGAATTTAATTGTATTACTTTATTAAATAAGGAACCTAAACCCGAAGGAGCAGAATCTGTAATATACGAAAAATTGGTAGTAAAATATTTACAACCTGATTATATTAATAGTCTTTTTCATGCTAAATATCCACAGGGCTTTTTCCGTGACCACGTTCGCTACATCGACAAACCAAATACCGAGATTGTATCCATTAATTATACTTCGGGCACTACCGGTTTTAGCAAGGGTGTTTTGACCTCCGGCAATGCAATGGCTGGGAATATTACATTTGGGATTCGTACCGGAGTAGTTGCACCACGTTATCGTATTATTTCGTTCCTACCGTTAGCACATGCTTATGGTTGTGCATTTGAGTTTCTGACAACAACTGTTTGCGGTTGTCATATCTATTTTATTGGTAAAGTTCCCTCACCCAAAATTTTATTAAATGCATTTGCTGAAATAAAACCCAATGTGGTATTTCTGGTACCTCTGATTGTTGAAAAAATCTACAAAAAACAAATTCAACCTTTGTTGGCTAAACCATCCATGCGTTGGGTATTGAGTATTCCTTTCCTTGACCAGCCTGTTTTAGCTCAAATCCGCAAAAAATTGATGGATGCATTTGGAGGTGATTTTTCTCAGATTGTAGTAGGTGGAGCACCTTTGAATGCAGAAGTAGAAGAGTTTTTTGCAAAAATCAAATTTCCATATACAGTTGGTTATGGAATGACGGAGTGTGCGCCGCTTATCAGCTTTTCGGACAGTAAAGATTTTGTAGCAAAATCAGCCGGAAAACTTCTCGACACGATGGAAGCAAAATTATTAAATATGGATAATGAAACCGGAGTTGGTGAAATTTGCGTACGCGGTGAAAATCTGATGTCAGGTTATTTTAAAAATCCGGAGGCTACAAAACTTATCATGGACAAAGAAGGATGGCTTCATACCGGCGACCTTGGAACTATAGATGCTGAAAAGAATATCTTTATACGCGGACGAAACAAAACAATGATTTTGGGCGCCAGTGGTCAAAATATTTACCCGGAAGAAATTGAAGCCAAGCTAAATAATATGCCTTATGTGATGGAAAGTCTGATTATTGAAAGTAATGGAAAACTCATTGCATTGGTATGCCCTGATTATGAAGCCGTGGATGCCGATGAGAATGTTGATCAAAATCAGCTTGAAGAATTAATGGAAGAAAATAGAAAAACATTAAATTCAATGGTGGCAGCTTACGAAAGTGTATCTAAAATTCAACTTTATCCACATGAATTTGAAAAAACCCCAAAGAAAAGCATAAAAAGATACTTATATTCTACAGCAAAATAAGCTCGTAATTATTTGATATTTAAAGACTTAAAATTTATTTTAATATAAAGTAAAAAAAAGATGTTATTTAATAATACACAATAAAAAAATGATGTATCTTTGCATCGATTTTGAATAGCAAAATTAACATGTTAAATTTTTAAAGTTTTAAAGTAATGAAAAAAGTATTTTTGTTTTGCGTTGTAGCTTTGGCTTTCGCTTCATGTGCTCCTAAAAAAGCTGATGATGCTCCTAAAACTGATTCAACTGTTGTAGCTGTTGATTCTGTAAAAGCTGACTCAACTGTTGTAGCTGATACAACTGCAGTTAAGAAGTAATTAAAGATTCCGTAACTTTTTTACGAAATTTGAAGTCTGAAGAATTAATTTCTTCAGACTTTTTTTATTTTTTTTCTCTCAAAAGCATTTTTTTTGGTAGAATTTGCCGAAAAACGCGTATATTTA
>JBAWXD010000220.1:0-6209 GCA_037144275.1 Paludibacter sp.
ATTTCCAATGCATCAACTTCAGCTTTAAATAACGCCGGATCAAGTACCACACCGTTACCGATAACGTTTATTTTGTCTCCCTGAAAAATCCCTGACGGAATAGATCGCAATACAAATTTCTTTCCTTCAAACTCCAGGGTATGACCGGCATTCGGACCTCCCTGAAAACGGCTTACCAACTGGTATCCGGGAGTCAACACGTCAACAATTTTCCCTTTTCCTTCATCTCCCCACTGGAGACCTAACAAAACATCTACTTTCATAGCAAAATTAATTAATTTTATAATTCACATAAACAGGTATTCTGCTTCATCTTCCCGAAGAACTGTTTGAATGCATTTTTCATCTTTTTCGTTGACAAATAGCTTTATAAATCAGGATTCTGTGTTTTTTAATTTCGCCTTGCATTTGTGGCATAAACCATAGAGGTATAAGGTGTAATGCGTAGAATAAAAATGCGCAAACTTACGGGATTGAATCGAAATTCGTAATTGTTTATCAGTAAATTCTTTCACTTTTCCACAACTGGTACAAATTAAATGATTGTGCGTGTTGTTTCCAAAAGCTTTTTCATACTGAGCAAACTGACCTCCTAGTTGGTGCTTGATGATAAGCTTACAATCGAGTAATAATTCCAGCGTGTTATAAACCGTCGCCAAACTAACCCTATAATCTGTCAACATGATATTATACAATACTTCTGCATTGAAATGACCTTCGAAAGCATTAATCCGCTCCAGAATTGCATAGCGTTCAGGCGTTTTACGATGCTTGTGCTCTTTGAGATATTCAGTAAAAATCTCTTTGACAGCTTCAAAGGAAACTTCTTCTTTCATGCGTAAATAATTGTTTTGTTAGTTGTCGCATGGAACTCGCATTAGATTTTCTTCCTCTTTTGGATTAAACCTATTATAATGCTCGTTTCATAGGGTTAAAATTGCGTCCAACAAAAGTACAACTTTTGCATTGTTTTTTGCTATAATATTCCCAAAAATAACATTTCTTGTTTCACTTCGGCTATAATATAGTGTTGTCCATTTGAACCAATTGCCTGAAATTCATTTATTTCACTAAGAATAGCGAAGGCAGTTTCTTTATCTATCCGGCAAAACCGACCTAAACAAAGTGCAATAGCTTTGTAAAGATGAAAATTATCTATAGTAGAAACTTGAATGGCTTTTTGAATGATAAAATTCAATTGTTCCTGATTAAATTCTATATAAACCCGTGCTGCCAGAATAAATCCGCTAATCTGAATCCAAATATTTTCAGAATGAATCCATTCAGTACAAAGTTGGGTGGCAAAAGAAAGGCGAGAATATAAATTCAAGCAAACCTGCTCAACCAGTTCAATCTGATTAAAATCTTGCGACCATTCATTTGCCAGCTGAATTGTAAACTTTGTTGAAGGTTCAAGCAAGGAAGCCAAAATCATGGTTTCGCGAATTTGCAGATTCCAAAGCCGTTGAGCTAAATCATGACTTGGCGAATAAGCTGCAGCAATTTCCTTGATGCGTGGAACAGAAACACCATAGTTTTTTTTATATAAAATACCCTTTTCGGTCATCTGTTCGGATACGATTCCGTTCATCGACAGCATGATTTTTCGTCTTATTTCCGAAATTTGAGCATCTAAATCGGGCATTGAGATATAATATTTCATTTTATTTCTAAGTTTATTCGCTGGATATTAAACAATTGCAAAATTCAACCGAATTTTCAAAAAAAATAGTTGCACAAGTTCGACAGCTGTATTATCTTTGCACTCGCAAAACATGGTGGTCGTAGCTCAGTTGGTTAGAGCGTCTGATTGTGGTTCAGAAGGTCGCGGGTTCGAGACCCGTCCTCCACCCATACTAAAATGCAATTAAAAAGGAAGGACAAATCAGTTCTTCCTTTTTTCTTTTTTATCGGCTTTAGTTTCGGCTTTTTTCTCTTCCTTTTTAGCCTTATCAACCAAATCGGTTGCTTTGTACAAGTCTACAAAATCATACCCACGCTTTGATAGTTCGACGAGTAAAGCATACAACTGCGTATAAAACTTATCTTTACGACGGTAATCGCTACCAATGTGAAAAAGCAATATACTTCCGTTCAACCCGTCTTTCGAATCAACTTCTAAAATTCGCTTGTAGATTTCTGTTGATGGAAAATAATTATCACGCATTTCGGGCGTGGAAGTATCATAATTAGAGAGTAATCCCGGCATACAATTTATCAACTTCACTCCCACTTCTTTGCACCAGTAACTGATACTATCGTTGTGCCATTCGTGCGGAGGCAAAAAGAACGGTGCCTGACTTTTTGTTATTCCAAACCGCTCCATTGCTTTGTAGTTGGCTTTCAAATCGTTGATAAAACGCATTTTGTTCACCAGCATGGAATCTCTGTTCTGAAAAGAACTATATTGCAGATATTTATCAGAATTTCCACCCAAATAGTGGTTTTCGGCAATCAAACCATCAATTATCGGCTTATTCTTCGCACTCCGGTAAAAATCGCCCGTAAAAAAGAACGATGCTTTGATATTTAGTTTTTTCAGTGCATTCCGAATTAACTTATGTCCGTCGTTGAATTGATGTCCGGCAAATACAAGGCTGATTTGTTTTTTTGTAGTGTCTGTCCGTGTTATTGCCCCAAAATCATATTCATTATTATCTGTAAGTTTGCCCGGAACACCCTCAGACTGTTTACCCGAAAGCAGATAGGATAAAGATGCAGTTCCATCAAAAGATGGAACATTGGTCACAAAGTCGGAATTATCGTCGTGAAAAACGACCCAATCAGACTGGAAGCGAGCATATGGGTCGTCTTTCGACAAATTGACGCCCTGCAAATAGTTATATAATTTTTTCTGAACCGGTCCTGCAACCAACCCTCCGGAGATTATCGCGGAAGCAACATTTCCATTTTTCGGTAATCCTGCAACCATACTCTTCCCCCACGGATTTCGACCAAACAGCCAGTCAGACAGTCCGGTTTCCATGTCAACGAAGGAAGAATCATTTGTCAAAGCGCGGTACAAGCGACATTGCGAAGCCAAAGCCACCACGAGATTATTGGAATTCATAACCAATGGGACGCCCACATTAAACGGATTTGCAGAAGCATACGAACTCATCCGCCGGATTCCGCTAAGCAAGTTTTCCTGAAATTCTTTTTGGAAACGGGGATTTTCGACATTGAGCAACAAAAAATGTCCTAAATTAATGAACGGATACCATTGATAATGGGCAGTTGTGTCGGAACACATCCAGGGCGAGACAGGTTCCATCCGACCAAAACGAGCGGCTTCTTTCAGATAATTCGGGTCATACGTCAGCTGATAAAGCTGTGCGGCGGCCAGTTCCATATCATCGCTCCAGTTGTCTTCTTCCTGAAAAATAGATGATTTATAGGGCACATTCTGACAAACTCCGGGATAATTTTTGCCCAATTCGTAAGCGTTTATTGCTTTAGCTTTCAAACTATCGGCTAAAACAGGATAAAACTTAGCCAATAGTTGTGACCCCAAGGCAAAAGCTGAACTGTATTTACCTGCAATCGACGCAATTCCGTTAGAATGATTTTGGACAGACAAACCTTGCGGTTTTCCGGTAGCAATATATACCGGGCGAGCATTTTCCTGAGGCACTGCAACATTCACGTGTTCATCGAAGCTGATATTAGTAGCTTCTGTTTGCACATTATCGCCAACCTGATGATACATTAGGTCCTTTTCAGGATACATTTTCAACAGCCAATCCAGTCCCCATTTGGCTTCGTCCAAAATATCAGGAATTCCATTCGGAACTTCATTCCCTTTGGCATCAAACTTGTCGGTAAATGAATTAGGATTCATTTGATACGCAAACAACATCTGATAAACGGAATTAGCAGCCGTAGAACCATTTTGGATAAAACTGGCATTATCGTGCCATCCACCTATCACATCAACCGATTTCGGTGTTTCTAACTCAGCAATACTGATGGATTTTTGGTTTGATTTTCGGGAATTTGACTTAGATAATCTAAAATTAGTGGATTCCGGCTGACTGTTTTTTAATGATTTCAATTCATTGCCTGTGGATTCATAACCTTCCATGGGATGATTATCGGTTTTGAAATCGATATTATTTCCACAACGTTGCTGGCGAATATAATTCAGCAGAAAATCCGCCGATCCGAGATACACATTTTTGTTGATATAAATGGTGGGTGAGTAAATCAAATTAGCTTTTATATAAAATGCTCCTTCGTGTTTAAAATTAGAAAAATCAAGAACATATGTACTTTTGAAAGATTGGAATTCTGCTTTTGAAAAAACTGTATTAAACACCGCCAGTTCCTCATTTGTGAGTGCATCGTGAATGCTGAATTGCTTTATATCCTGATTGGATTCGCTCAGCAAAACGGCTTTTTTAGCAGCATTAGGCAGATAACCCAATTGGTTAATCCGAATCCATGCGTCAATGCTGAAAGTATAAATACTTATACAGAAAATGGACAAGATTACTATAACTAACTTTTTTATCATGAATTAAACCCTTTATTTTGCAAATGTAGCGCAAATAATCGAGATGGCAAATGGAAAATTATTGAGAAAAAAATATTACTTTTGTGGCTAATTTTGATTTGACAAATTACAATATAACTATAAACAAATGAAAGTATTAAAATTCGGCGGAACATCCGTAGGTTCTGCTGCCAGAATGAAAGATGTTGCCAAATTAATTTGCGATGGGGAGCAGAAAATCGTTGTTTTATCTGCCATGTCGGGGACTACCAATAGTTTGGTGGAAATTTCCGATTATCTGTACAAAACAAACAACGCCGGAGCATTGGAACGAATTAATGCTTTAGAGCAAAAATATGCGGATGTGGTAGAAGGGTTATATTCAACCGAAAAATACAAATCGGAAGCCAAAACCGAATTGAAATCACATTTTGAATACCTGCGTTCATTTTCTAAAGCAGTTTTCACTTTGTTCGAAGAAAAAGCTGTTTTGGCAGAAGGTGAAATGCTTTCAACCACCATGTTCCAGCTTTATTTGCAGGAGATTGGTGAAAACAGCACTCTACTTCCTGCATTAGAATATATGCGCATTGACAAAAATGCAGAGCCTGATACAAATTTTATAGCTGAAAATCTGGCAAAACAACTGGAACTTCAACCTGATAAAATGATTTATATCACTCAGGGTTTTATTTGCCGAAATATCTATGGCGAAATTGACAACCTGCAACGCGGTGGTAGCGATTATACTGCCTCGCTGGTTGGTGCTGCAGTAAAAGCTTCTGAGATTCAAATCTGGACCGATATTGACGGCATGCACAACAACGATCCACGTATTGTGGAAGGCACAAAACCTGTTCCGGTATTGCATTTCGAAGAAGCTGCAGAGTTGGCCTATTTCGGTGCGAAAATTCTTCACCCAACTTGTATTCTACCAGCCAAACTGGCAAATATTCCTGTACGATTGCTGAACACCATGGAGCCAAAAGCACATGGAACGTTGATTTCAACCCAAAGCAAAAAAGGTAAAATTGAAGCTGTAGCCGCAAAAGACGGCATCACTGCAATTAAAATAAAATCAGGCCGTATGTTGCTGGCACACGGCTTTTTGCGTAAAGTTTTCGAAATTTTCGAGTCGCACCATACTCCGATTGATATGGTAACAACTTCGGAAGTTGGAGTTTCCGTTTCTATCGACAATGCTAAAAAACTGGACGAAATAGTGAACGATTTGAAGAAATTCGGAACTGTTACAGTTGACAAAGACATGGTGATTATTTGTGTGGTGGGTGATATGCCATTCGAAAATGTAGGTTTTCAGGCAAAAGTGGTTGGTGCATTAAGCGAAATTCCTGTTCGTATGATTTCATACGGTGGAAGTAACTACAACATTTCGTTTCTGATTAAAGCTGATGACAAAAAACGTGCGTTGAATGCATTAAGTGCTGCGCTATTTAATTGAAATGCCCCAAACCCCTAAAGGGGCTTAATAAATGTTCGATTTTTGAAAGAAACAATGCAGTAAAATTTTTATTAAACCTGGTCTTAAGCCCCTTTAGTGGTTTGGGGCACTATTAACTTCTTTATGATTAAAGGAAAATTCCCTATAACTAAATTCAACGAGATTCAGACTCCATTTTATTATTACGATTTGGATGTACTGCGCAAAACCTTGGAAGAAATAAATACCGAATCTCACAAATCGGATTTTCAT
>JBAWXD010000221.1:0-6158 GCA_037144275.1 Paludibacter sp.
ATAAGATATTGGCAATGGGATCAATTATAACCTTTGTATTCATATTGAATAATATAAGCATTTAAAAATTATTTGTAGCTAATATTTTGTAGCCAACAATAAAACCTTTCGGAAAATATATTCACGAACGTTATCTTTAACCTAACTCGAGTTGAGTGTCTGTATCCGGATAAGTGTAATATTTTATATGCTTTCAGTTTTGAAAAGTAAATGTTTCTTTCAGGATAAAAGTAAGTTGATATAATATTTAGAATACTCAATACAAATACAGAACACATACCTGCATACCATTTATTTACATTTCTATTGGATTGATTTACTGATTGCATTTGAATCATTTCAATACCCTTAAATAATGCATCCAATTTCTTTTTTGCTGCTGGAATACCCTGAGTATTAATTAAAGATCCATCATGCTGGAGGTAAAATAAAACCTGAGTATCCACCGATGTAACTCTTTTGGCATGGCATAATACACGAGGCAACCATTCTGTATCATCAATATAAAAACCTTGTTGATAATAAAGTTTATTGTCTTTAATAAGTGATGTTTTATATATAAATGCCCAAACATAACAGGCATAACTAAGTTTCTTACTTAGAAATATCTTTCCATCAACTATTTCATCATTGTAATCCGCTGTGTTTATCGCCCCCTTAGGCATCGAAATAATATTATAATTTTCATCAACCATCACATAAGCAAATCTAAGCATATCCAGATTATCATCCACAATTTTCCGGATTAATTGATTATAAACATTTGCTTCTACATAATCATCCGGATCTACAAAAGTAAGAAATTCTCCTTTTGCCAAGTCAATTCCGGTATTACGCGCACCCGAAGTTCCCTGATTTTCCTGACTGACCAATAGGAAATTAGAATAATTCTTTGCATATTCTGCTACAATTTCATAACTGTTATCAGGACTTCCATCATTTACCACGATTATTTCGTAATCCGAATGTGGAATATCCTGATTCAGCAGACTATCCAAACATTTCCGAATATATTTTTCTGAATTATACAATGGTACAATAATGCTTAACTGAATCATATTGTCTTATATTCTTTTTACAACTTATTCTGCCTTCCATCAACGAATCCCAAATCACTTATCATTAATCACTTATCATTAATCACTGTAAAGTTTTTTTCTCAATCTTAAACAACACGCGCTCCAACAAATAAACCAGTTTATATGCCCACGGATGCCGTTTCAATCGTTTCAATTGGTCAATTCCAAATGCCCAGTCAGCATAATCATTCAAAATGGCTACAGGGAATAATTTCTCCATTTCAATTTGCTTTTCCAAAAGTGTTTTTTCCCAATTTGACGTACTTACACCCGACATATCAAAATCTACCACATCAATATTTACATAGAGTGGTTTCATACCGCCAAACAGAATTGCCTGAACATACCATTTCCAGTCTGAAACATACTTTAGGGTTTCATCATACAATCCAAATCGGTCAAACAATGAACGCCTTATATAGACCGGTGAATGATTCAATGTGCCGCTATAAAAATCCAACAATGTGGGTTGCCTGCCTTCAAATCCTTTATCATAAATTACTTTATCACCAATCCTCTTCAACATATTTCCATATAAAATTTCTACTTGCTGCTCCGATTCTTTAATCATTCTTTCCGTAACATCAGCAGCAACCAACGTATCCGACGAATTTAAAAACTGTACATATTCCCCTTTTGCCATTTGTATTCCCTTGTTCATGGCATTATATATGCCATTATCGGGCTCTGAATAGAAGCCACCACCAACTCCCCCAAAGGGGGAGAGCCACGTACAACGTTGAAATCCGTTTTCCACATCTCTGTATTCAGCTACAAAATTTTCTATAGTCCCCCTATCGGGGGGATTTAGGGGGGCTGCTCCATCCACCACAATATACTCAAAGTCTCTTGAAGTTTGATTCAACACACTTTTCATGGTTTTTTTCAAACCTGCTGCATTGTTGTAATTTATGGTAATTATTGAAAGTGTCATTATGGATTATTATTAAATACTATTTATCGTTTACAGAAATTACAATTTTTGATTTACCACGACACCATTCTGTTTCAAAATATACGCCGGATTTCCTACCACCACGCAATTATCCGGGATAGATTTAAACACTACTGCTCCCGGTCCAATAACACAATTATTTCCTATATGAATATCACCAAAAATTACAGCATTAGCAAGTATCTCTACACTATCTCCAATCACAGGTTTTCCCCCATTTTTATCACCTAATGTTACATTATGCACTATCCGACAATTTTTTCCAATCGAAGCTGCATTGAGTATAGTGCCATAAGCATGAAAAAGCAATAATCCGCCACCTATTGGTATATTGGTTAAAGTAAAATGCTGCATACCGGGTGCAAGAAACATGATTAGCCACTTCAAAACACCAATCCGATTATAAAATAAAGAACGGAATGATTTATTGAAAAACATCAAGTGTAAAAAAACATAGATAGCAGAGCCATTTATAGCATATTCTTTCCTGTATGCTGCCAAATCCTCACTAATTAATTTCCGGTTTCCGCCAAACAAATAACAAAGGATATGCGGCCAAAACCGTATTATATTCAAACATACTACTATTTTCTTAAAAATATTCATACAATTTACATTATTTCGCTTATTTACTCGGCGTTATTCACTCTCTAGCTAATACCCTTAAATAATTTCAAGACATTTCGCAAGTCATTCTTAACATCCACTCAATTTATCCTGATTTTTATCTTGAGGGGCTTGAGGCATTATTATATCAATAATTAACTACTTTCTTATACAGTTCCAGTATTTCTCCAACAATAACCGCGTTGTCATATTTATGAATAAACTCCCTTCCGTTGGTTCGTTTCCCAAAAGCAATAGCCTGCTGTATTTTATCAGCCACATCAACCGGTTTGAACGAAGTAATAAATGTACCCTCAGTATTATTCATCAATACCTGAATATCAGCCACATCTGTTGCCACTATTGGACAATTGCAAGCCATAGCCTCCTTTACTATTTGGGGAGAGCCTTCGCTTTTGGTTGGCAAAAGCATTAAATCAGCTGCACATAACAACGCATTTACCTCATTGCGAGTATAGCCTTTCAACTCAATCAAATTAATATCTGTACGCCCTGTACAAGTGATAGCCGCTTGAGCCAATGCCACATTTTTTCGTAAATTAGCAAACACACCTCCAAAAACAATATTGATTTTGCCTTCGGGCAAATTCATTTCACGGCGGGCTTTATCCTGAGGTATTAGCTGCATTTCAGCTATATTAATTCCGCAAGGTAATACCAGAGATTTCTGTGGCCTTTTAAAAAAAGTAAGCTTATATATATGCTCAGCCACATAAATATTGTACGCCGAAAGCAAAGAGGCAAGAGATGAAATGAGATTTCCTTTCCAAGTCAGTGTTTCACCATTATGAAAGGTGATAACCACAGGAACGTTGCACTGTAATACCGCCAATGCTCCACTCAATCCGAAATGGGCATGAATCAAATCATACTTTTGGGTTCTAAGTTGCTCTTTAAGCTTTCCGAGATGACTCAAATAACCACCAACACCTTTTGAGCTAATAGTGAAATAATCCACTTCACAACCAAACTCGACCAGTTTATTACCCTGCTCAGTGATAAAGGGCATAATTCTACCGGAATTAGCGGAACAAACTATCAGGACTTTCATAAAATACACATAATTTAGATTATTCAATAATTAAACAAAAATAGATATTTATCTGTATATTGTTTGTATTATTTTAAATAATAATTTTATTTTATCAACTATGTATTGTTTTGACTTTGATGATAAAAATGGAAAGCTAACCGAAAATAGTCGATAAAGAAATCTTGGAAGTTTATAACGAAGTTGTGTATATTTCAATTCATTTCTTAGTTTTTCATGATAATATAAATCTGGTTTCAGGTCACTAAAATTAGTACCCATAATTAATTTTCTATAATACTCTGTAAAATTGGAATAATAAAAACCACTATAAGGTATATTAATACTAGCAAAATCTTTTGCAAACTCCCGAACATGTTCATTGACATATAGAAAAAAAGGACCACCAAAACCATCTATTTTAGGAGCACTAAGATGAGCATCTACATAAGTTACGTTAAGTTTTTTGGCACAATTGATAGTCAATTGATAATCATTCACTCCCCAGTATTTTCTAAATATAATTGTTTTAGTTCCTTCCTTTAAAAATATGGCATTATGAGATACTGAGCCTTCAGTTGCTGCAAAGCATTTACAACCCTGAAGAATTGATAATTGTTCTTCAAATGTCAACTTTTCAGGCTTTACTATTTTAAACCCCATAGACTTAAACAACTTTTCAATATCTTTCTCTCCTACGTCTCGTGAATCATGTAAATTCGTACGCGAGTAATATATTTTTTCATATCTTGCACTATCAGGTATTTGTGCTGTAATATGATTTATTAAATCTAAATACTCATTTGTGAAGTATCTTCCTCTATAATCATCTTCAGCTATTTTTAATAACGTAAAGGAAGTTTCCGGTAAAAATATTTTTTTGAAACGGCTGGGTTTTGAAATAAAATGAATATCGTTAACATCTAAACCAATCATTGAGAGTAAAGCAATATGATTAGAGTTAAATCTGAATCCCGGAATTACATTACATACCAATTTAATATTTTCAGCTTTTAATTTATGGTATTCAGGCGTTAATAAAAACCACATTTGTTTCAAACAATCTGTAATAAAATGACCCCAGCCTGAAACCAAAGTACCGATATATAAAACAGTTTCATCCTCAAAAATAATTTCTTCATCTTGAGTTTCATACCACTCACCATCAATCATAAGTAAGGTGTTGGGGATAAATTCTTTATCAGAAGTAAATACACCGCCAACTGGACCACCATAAGGAATCCCTTCGACAAATTTAGCCGGAAGTATATATCCACGATCAATGATTTGACATTTTAATTTATTATTGGATAAGTAATTTATGCCGGTATTTTCCTTAAGTAAATCTAAATAAGCTCTATCAATATAATCTAAATTATACATATCCTTTTTGATTTGATTTGATTTCTAATTTTCTATTTCCAACAATTTTATCCTATTATGTAATTCTTTGGCTACCGCCTCACTCCCCTTATATGACCAATGACTATCATTCATCATATAAACATCTTTAATTCCATTATTCACCATTGGTATAAGAATAATATTTGTATTTATAAAGAATTTCATTTTTTCAAATTCTTTAAAATGTTCCATAATTGTATTGTTAGGATATTTATTATTTTTGATAAATGATTGATATACATTGTATTTGTCAGCTGCCACTAAATATATAAATTTAATTCCGCTCGATTCAAATAAGCGTTTCATTTTAATTAGGTTTATTTTCGCTTGTTTAATTTCATTCAACTTAACTGCCCTAAACAATAAATCCTCATTATAATAATATAATTTATTTCCTCTTATTGTATCCTCAAAATAATAATCATTTAGATCTGCTTTTATTACTACTCGTTTATTTATATCCCAGATTGAAACACGTATCCATTCTGCAACTTTTTCAATCAAAGATTTCTCTTTTATTTTTCCCAATGCTATTTTAGGTTCAATTACGATTGAATCAAATTCCAAACTATTTAATCGTCCAATAAAAGATTTTTCAGCACACTCAACAATAACTATTTTGGTATTTGTTTTTTTTAAATCTCCAGATTTCAAATGATTTATAGCAATTTGTTCTGGCGAAAGACTAGACCAGACTCTTTTGAAATTTAAAATATTTTTATTTTCCAGATTCGATAAATAATTTTGATAACCATAGATATTTTGCTGACTGAATGAATCACCCGAGGTTGCGATTTTATATTGATGATTCTGAATAGTAGAAAAGGTATCAACCCGACTGTTTTTTAAATAGTTTTTTTCAATAGGAATCATATATTCTTTCCCAAATTGGATTTTTCCTAAATACCCTAAATCTCCTGAAAAGTTGGGAACTACGTAAAATTCATAGTATATGACTACTATATAAATTGGAATTAAAACCAATATAAACTTCAATGTAAACTTTTTCATTATCTAAAACTGAAAATAAATAAACGTTTCATTTTTACCCATAAACCAAATT
>JBAWXD010000222.1:0-6142 GCA_037144275.1 Paludibacter sp.
GTTCAGGTAATTTTGTTTGTGGAAGATTCCATCCGGTGGTATTCGTCCATTGTTCCTCACCTATATAAATACGTGTTTAAACAAAGCCGTTCATTTATGACTGAAGCTTTGAACGAACATGAGCAAATGCTGCGGATGCGTGGCCGTCCTAAAATTCTTCTGGCAAGGTCGTATGAAGAAGGAATGGCTATTTACGAAAAATACAAGCAAAATATGCTGGGCGTGATAACCGATGTGAGTTATCCACAAAATGGTGTAAAAAATAAGACTGCGGGCATAAATCTGTGTGCCGAAATTCGTAAACAGGACACCCATATTCCCCTCATTTGTGTGTCTACAGAAGCTTCCAACCACGAAGGGGCTGACAAAGTGAAGGCCGCATTTTTGAATAAAATGTCAAAGACATTGTTGATGGAATTGCGGGAGAAAATTTCGAAAAACTTTGGTTTTGGTGATTTTGTGTTTATCAATCCTGTTACCGACGAAGAAGAAGCAAGAATTCAGAATTTACGTGGCTTACAGGAAAGCATTTTCAGTATTAGCGACGAATCGCTTTATTATCATGTTTCCCGGAATAATATTTCACGTTGGTTATATTCCCGCGCCATGTTTCCCCTGGCAGAATTTCTGAAGAACATTAATGTTGATAAAGATGTGGCAAGTGATTTGACCAAAGTTCGTGAGATCATTTTCGATGCCATTGTGCATTATCGTAAAGTGAAAAACCGCGGTATTGTGGCTGTATTTCAGCGTGACAGGTTCGATCAGTATTCTAATTTTGCGCGCATTGGCGATGGTTCGTTGGGTGGAAAAGGGCGTGGTCTGGCTTTTATCGATGCCATGATAAAGCGAAATGAAAGTTTGGAACGATTTGAGAATGCTCAGATTATGATTCCTAAAACTGTGGTTTTGTGTACTGATATTTTTGCTGAATTTATGGAGCTTAATAAGCTCTATTCTATTGCATTATCGGATATTGATGATGCTGAAATTCTCGCACATTTTCTCAAAGCTCGTATTCCCCATCAATTAATTGCCGATTTGCATGCATTTGTGGGAGTTATCAACTCTCCGATTGCCGTTCGTTCATCCAGTCTGCTCGAAGATTCACATTATCAGCCATTTGCAGGTATTTATTCTACTTATATGGTTCCTTTTGATGCTGAAAGTAAAACGCAAATGTTGTTGATGATTACTGAAGCTATTAAAGCGGTATATGCTTCGGTTTTTTATCGTGACAGCAAAGCCTATATGACTGCCACCAAAAATATTATTGATGAAGAAAAAATGGCTATCGTGCTTCAGGAGATTTGTGGAAATACCTACGGAACACGGTATTATCCTTCATTTTCCGGCGTTGCACGGTCATTGAATTATTATCCGATTGGTGCCGAAAAACCCGAAGAAGGAATAGCCAGTGTGGCTATGGGTTTAGGAAAATACATTATGGATGGTGGTATGAGTTTACGCTTTTCGCCTGCGTATCCGAATAATATCCTGCAAACCAGCAATGTAGATTTTGCATTGCGCGAAACACAGACTTACTTTAATGCACTGGATTTAAGCCAGACTCAGTTTGTTCCACAGGTTGACGATGGTTTTAATTTGCTGAAAATTTATGTTAGTGATGCTGAAAAAGATGGAACCTTGCGCTATATTGCTTCGACTTATAATGTTCAGGATCGTGTGATTAATGACAGCATTTATGAAGGTGGTCGAAAATTGATAACATTTGCTAATGTGTTGCAGCACAATGTATTTCCTTTGGCTGATATTCTGAAAGAAGTTTTGAAAATTGCTCAATCTGAAATGGGTCGACCTATTGAAATTGAATTTGCTGTAAATCTGGATTATTCTCCGGCCAAGCAACATACTTTCTATTTATTGCAAATCCGACCCATTGTTGACAAGAAAGAAATGATTCATGAAGATATTGGGTCAATTCCGGAAGAAAATGCCATAATAACCAGTAAAAGTGCATTGGGGCATGGTATAACAACTGATTTATTCGATTTAGTTTATGTAAAACCCGATGCTTTTAATGCGGCTAAAAATCAGCTTATTGCTGCGGAAATTGAGAAAATAAACCGCCAACTTATAACCGCCAACCGTCATTATGTGCTGGTTGGTCCCGGCCGTTGGGGTTCTGCTGATCCATGGCTTGGAATTCCCGTAAAATGGTCGAATATTAGCCAGGCCCGACTTATTGTGGAATCGGGTTTGGCAAATTATCGTGTTGATCCAAGTCAGGGAACTCACTTTTTCCAAAACTTAACTTCGTTTGGTGTGGCATATTTCACTATTAATCCGTTTTTGGGTGATGGAACATACGACACGGACTATCTGAATGCTCAACCGGCTGAATATGAGTCGGAATATATACGCCATATCCGGTTCGAAAACCCAATCATCATGAAAGTGGATGGACGGAAAAACAGGGGAGTGGTGATGAAAGCGTAAGGTAGTTGATTGGTTGATTAGGTGAATTAAGTTGATTGTTTGAATGAGTTGGTTGATTGGATAAAAGAGTTAATTGAAAGAATAGATGATATAAATTTAAATATGGTAAACAATTTTGAGGATTTGGAAACGTGGAAAGAATACCGGAAATTGAGGATTCAGATTTCACAGACAGTAAAGTTATTTCCATCAGAAGAAAAATATCGCCTTGTAGATCAAATAGTACGCTCAAGTCGTTCCATAACTGCTAATATAGCAGAAAGGCATGGACGTTTTCATTTTCAGGAAAACATACAATTTTGCAGACAAGCTCGTGGCTCATTTACTGAAACATTAGATCATCTGATTTGTGCATTTGTTGAAAGTTATATCACTGCAGAACAACTAAGCATTTATTGAATTCAATACAGTCTGTGTTTAAAACTATTGAACGGATATATAGCTTACCTACAAAAAATGAAAGAAAACAAATAACTCAATCAACTTAATATACATAATCAACTTAAAATACCACAATATTTATGCTTAAAAATCATCCTAAAGGCCTTTTAGTAGCTTTTTTTGCCAATATGGGCGAACGTTTCGGGTTCTATACAATGATGGCTATCTTAGTATTGTTTTTGCAGGTGAAATTCGGACTGTCCGTAGAAACTGCCGGTGATTATTATAGTTGGTTCTATTTTGGAATCTATGCACTTGCATTAATTGGTGGAATTGTTGCCGATTATACAAAGAAGTATAAATTAGTAATTTTGATAGGTATTCTGGTGATGCTTTTAGGCTATTGTTTGATGGCAATGCCCGGTGCAAGTCTAAATATCACCTTGATAAGTCTATTTGTAATTGCTCTTGGCAACGGTTTGTTTAAAGGGAATCTGCAGGCAGTAGTTGGGCAACTTTACGATAATGAAAAATATGGAAAATTGCGTGATTCGGCATTTATGATTTTCTATATGGGAATCAATGTTGGTGCATTTTTTGCTCCATTTGCAGCAACAAACGTAAGGGACTGGTGGTTGAAATCCAACGGTTTTTTGCACGATGGCAGCCTTCCTTCACTTTGTCACCAACTTTTAGATGGTAAGTTGACCGATACTGCTCAACTTTCGGCTTTGGCAAATAAAGTTAGTTTGACCGGAAATGTAGCTGATTTACATGCTTTTGCTGTTTCCTATCTCGATGTTTTTTCAAAAGGATATAATTATGCTTTTGGTATTGCCGGTATTGCTATGCTTATATCCTTGCTGGTGTATATAAGTTTTAATAAACACTTGCCAAATAAAGAAGTGGTTGAAACTAAAACAGTTAAGACAACATCCAAAAATAATTTGGGTTTAATTACCTTAGTGGTTTCCTTGTTCGTCGGAGGGTTGGTAACTTTGCTGGTTAGTTTGCTAAAAGATTATAAAACTGGTATGGCTATTGGTTTGTTTGGTTCTTTTGTAATGTGGATAATAATGTCGTCGACCAAAGAGGAAAAACCAAGAGTTGTTTCGCTTGTGTTGGTATTTTTTGTAGTAATTTTCTTTTGGATGTCATTCCATCAAAATGGTCTGACGTTGACTGTATTTGCCCGTGATTATATTGTTAAAGACGTTGATCCATTTACAAATTTATTTTTTACATTGCCTTCCATCCTATCGTTTATTGCCGGAGTAGGAGGGTTGTTTCTGTTGGTTGGAAAGAATTCGCTTGTTAAACGACTCATTGGTGCTGCTATGATAGTTTCGGGTTCTGCTTTGTGTTATTATTTTGTATCTCACAATTTGCCACTGAATTCAATTTCGCCTGAGGTTTTCCAGTCCTTTAATCCATTGTTTATAGTTTTTTTAACGCCCTTGATAATGGGAATTTTTGCATGGTTGAATAAGATTGGAAAAGAACCCTCAACACCACGCAAGATAGGAATCGGTATGATTATAGCATCGATTGGATTTCTGGTAGTTTTAGTTGGCTCAATAAGTCTTCTATCACCTCATGAATTGAATGGACAAGCCGTTCCAGATTCTTCCCGTATTACACCTTATTGGTTGATAAGTAGTTATTTGGTTTTGACTGTGGCTGAGTTATTCCTTAGCCCAATGGGATTATCATTTGTTTCTAAAGTTGCACCAAAACGCTTTCAGGGTTTAATGCAAGGTGGTTGGCTGCTGGCAACTGCAGTTGGAAATAAGCTCTTATTTGTAGGTAGCTTTTTCTGGGGAAAACTTGAATTATGGGAATTGTGGCTTATCTTTATCGTTTGTTGTTTGCTTTCTGCTACTTTTATTTTTTCTATCATGAAACGATTGGAAAGAGCTACAAATTAAGTGGCTATTGAATTTGATACGAAAAAATCACTCTATGAACTAAGATCAATATTCAATTTTTAAAGTATCAATAGGTTTTTATATTTCAAGTTTGATGTTTATTTGATGAAAAATCATTCTGCAGTCTAATTTGTATCAATGAACCCTGATATTCTTATTTTTTCTCCATTTCCAGAATCAGTCTTATCCCCAACCCTAATCTACTTTCCAAAATTAGGTTATCATCTTTCGTCAAATATCTTCTCAAATTGCTAATAATATTATTCAGAGTGGATTCCTTTAGCTTTGGATCATCTTCATTCCAGATAGTTTTCGCTATCACATCCCTTTTTACGAATTTAGCAATATTGTTACACAGCAGATTCATTAATGATGTTTCAGATGCACTTAAATATATCAATTCCAATTCATATTGTAGCGTTTGTTCATTGGGATTAAAACAAAAAGAACCGATTTGAATGGTAGAATCACACACTACTTTATTTCGTGAAGCCAATAGATTATTCATTCGCATTGTTACTTCAACATGTTTGTAGGGTTTTCGGATATAATCAGTATTCGGAATGCCGAATCCTTATAATATATCTTTTGCTCCATCCCTGGAAGTTGTGAATAATATCGGGGTGTCTTTCTCCAGCCTTATCTGTCTTGCTAGTTCAAAGCCGTCAATATTTCCGTTAAGCATCACATCCAGAATAATAATATCAGGTAAAAATAAGTTGAGTTTGTTCAAAGAATCTTCAATACATGTAAGGTATAATACTTCATATTTTTCCATTTCAAGATTACCAGCCAATGTAGTTCCCAGGTTAACATCATCTTCTATAATCAATACTTTTTTCATACTTAGCTAAGACGTGTTTTTGTGTTTCGAATCAATCAAATTATCCAATGGTCTTTATAGTAGGTAATAGGATATTAAATTCAGTACCCTCGCCAGATTTGCTTTGGACTTTAACCTCACCTTGGTGTTTTTCAACAATTGTCTTCACATAATTTAGTCCGATGCCAAAGCCGTTTGTATTAGTATTTTCAGTTTCTAACCTTGTGTATTTATCAAAAATAACCGGAAGTTTTTCTTCAGGTATCCCAAAACCATTATCCTTTATTGAAATCACAATCCAATTTCCAGTCCGTTGAATATTAATAACAATCAACACCTCTTTGCCTGAATACTTGATAGAGTTGTCTATCAGATTTGCAAAACACTGTGTCAACAAACGGATATCAGCCTGTATGGTGGTTATTTCCGAATCAAAAACGGTTTGGATTTCTATATTCTTAACCGGACAAATCATAAACCGTTCCTTCAAGTCTAAAAATAATTGACTGAGGTTAACCGGTTCTTTATCAAGTTTAAGCAAACCCTCCTC
>JBAWXD010000223.1:0-6138 GCA_037144275.1 Paludibacter sp.
CGGACTGGGTGCCGACTGTGTTAGCGGCGGCGAAGTGCAGGCTGCACTTGATGCTGGAATTCCCGCTTCAAAAGTGGTTTTTGCCGGAGTTGGGAAATCCGATTGGGAAATCAATCTGGGTCTGGAAAATGACATTTTCTGCTTCAACGCCGAATCAGTTCCTGAGTTGGAAGTAATCAACGAACTGGCTGCTTTTAAAGGCAAAACAGCCAACGTCGCTTTACGTATCAATCCAAATGTGGACGCACATACGCATCATTATATTACCACCGGAACGAATGAAAACAAATTCGGAATCAATATGGAAGATATTGATTCGGTTGTTGATTTGATTAAAACACTGAGCAATGTAAAACTGATTGGAATTCATTTCCATATTGGCTCTCAGATTACGGATATGACAGCGTTTCACAACCTGTGTGTTCGTGTGAATGAGTTACAGGATCAATTTATTGCTAAAGGCGTGAAACTTCAAAATATCAATGTAGGTGGTGGATTAGGCATCAATTATGAACATCCCAATCATTTCCCGATACCTGAATTTGAAGCCTTCTTTAAAGTATATCGCGATCATTTGAATTTATTACCGGGACAAACACTTCACTTTGAGTTGGGACGTGCGGTAGTTGCACAATGCGGAACATTGGTATCAAGAGTATTGTATGTAAAGCAGGGAGCAACAAAGAAATTTGCCATTTTGGATGCGGGTTTCACCGATTTAATTCGTCCGGCATTGTATCAGGCTTTTCACCTGATTGAGAATATAAGTTCAGAACTTCCAACTGAAACCTATGATGTGGTTGGTCCTATTTGCGAATCGTCCGATACTTTTGCCAAAGATTTCGTACTGAATCAAACCAAACGTGGCGATTTGATTGCTATACGTTCAGCCGGTGCATATGGTGAAATTATGGCTTCGCAATATAATCTGCGCAAGTTGCCTAAAGCATATACTTCGGACGAGTTAAAATGATTACATACTCATAAAGGTGGGCTTGCAGAAAAAAAATATCGAATTATTTTATAAAAAATTAGTTTGAATCCCACTTTAGATTAGGGATCATCTTTTATATTTTATGTTTATTGCTCACAAACTTAAAAAGGAAAATATCTGCGAATATCTGCTCTATATGTGGCAGATAGAAGATTTGATTCGTGCATTTCAGCTCAATATAGATGCGTTGAATGATCGAATTATCAAGGCGTATCCCGTTTCTGCTGACGATCGTAAAAGCTTATATGGCTGGTATGACAGTCTAATTGAAATGATGCGCTTAGAAAATATTCAGAAAGCAGGTCATTTGCAACTGAATAAGAATATCATCCTGGAGATAGACGAGTTACACGGACTTTTATTAAAATCCGGACAAGATGCCGGCTACAATAGTAAATTTTATCATGTGTTGCCATTTATAAGCCAACTTCGCAATCAAAACAAATCGGAATTATCCGATATTGAACTGTGTTTTAACTTTCAATATGGCATTATGCTTTTACGGATGAAGAAGGCTGAAATAACAGCTGAAACACAACAGGCTCAAACCGAAATCAGCAAATTTATGGTGTTATTGACCAAAAATTACAACTTATATAAATCCGGAGAACTGGATTTTGATGAATAATATTTTTCAAACGACAGATTATTGCTGATTTTTATTTATTTTTGAAGGTTTAAATTATCCACTAAAAAACAATATTATGAAAGGTATCGTATTAGCCGGAGGTTCCGGAACGCGTTTATATCCGGTTACAAAAAGCATTTCGAAACAAATCATACCGGTTTATGACAAACCCATGATTTACTATCCTTTGTCGGTGTTAATGCTTGCCGGAATTAAAGAAATATTGATTATTTCTACGCCACAGGATATTCATCTATATGAAAATTTACTAGGCAATGGTGATGATTTAGGTATCAAACTGGTTTATGCCATTCAACCTTCACCCGATGGATTAGCTCAGGCATTCATTATCGGAGAGAAATTTATTGGCGACGATAGTGTTTGTATGGTACTGGGTGACAATATTTTCTATGGTTTTGATTTTTCACGCACATTGCGTGAAGCTGCTCAGATGGAAGATGGAGCAGTTGTTTTTGGTTATTATGTGAATGATCCAGAACGTTACGGAGTAGCTGAATTCGATGCCAATGGAAAGGTCTTGAGTTTGGAAGAAAAACCGGCACAACCAAAATCAAACTATGCAGTAACCGGATTATATTTTTACAGCAACGATGTGATAAAGAAATCAATCGGACTAAAACCTTCGAAACGAGGCGAATTGGAAATTACTGATTTGAACCGCTTATATCTTGAAGAAGAACGACTTAGTTTAAAAATGATGGGGCGTGGTATGGCGTGGCTCGATACCGGAACACACGATAGTTTACTCGAAGCATCAAACTTTATTGCAACCATTGAAAACCGTCAGGGGTTGAAAATTGCCTGTTTAGAAGAAATTGCTTTTCGCAACGGATATATTACACGTGAACAATTGCTTAAATTAGCTGAGCCGCTTAAAAAAAACAATTACGGACAGTATTTGATTAAAATAGCTAATGAGATTGCTTAATTAGTTCAAACTCTATTTAAATGGAAATAATAAAAACCCCCATACCCGATTTATTAATCATTAAACCTCGTGTATTTGGTGATGCACGAGGCTTTTTCTGTGAAACTTATAACGAAAAAACCTATCTGGAAGCGGGCATTGACTTAGGATTTTGTCAGGATAATCAATCTAAATCGTCCTATGGAGTAATTAGGGGATTGCACTACCAGCTTAATCCTCAAAGTCAATCGAAACTGGTTTCGGCTGCCGTTGGAAGTGTGTGGGATGTGGCTGTGGATTTGCGAAAAAACTCACCCACCTTCGGGCAATGGTTTGGAGTGGAACTCACAGAAGAAAATCACTTACAATTTCTTATACCACAGGGATTTGCCCATGGGTTTTCAGTATTGAGTGAAACTGCTTTATTCACCTATAAGTGTGATAATTTTTACAGTCCAACCCTCGAAAGAGGCATCATGTACAACGATGCGAATCTGGCTATCGACTGGAAAATACCTGCAGATAAAGCTATTATTTCGGACAAAGACTTGAAACATCCTTTATTTATTGACGCTGACAAGAATTTTTAATATCCAGCATGAAAACAATTCTGATTACCGGCAGCAAAGGTCAACTTGGGAGCGAAATGCAACAAACAGCAGTTCGCTATCCACAATTCAACTATATTTATACGGATGTGGATGAACTGGATATATGCGACAAAATAGCTTTGAATGGCTTTGTAAAAGCCAATTTGGTGAATTTCATTGTAAATTGTGCTGCTTATACAGCTGTTGATAAAGCGGAAGATGATGTTGAGCTTTGTTATAAAATCAATTCTGATGCTGTTCGGAACATTGGCGAAGTAGCAACTTTAAATGGAATTAAAGTAGTTCATGTTTCTACTGATTATGTATTTGACGGAACAAATCATATTCCTTACATCGAAAATCAGGAAGTTAGTCCTGCGACTGTTTACGGTAAATCAAAACTTGCCGGAGAAGAGGCTTTAATGGAAAGTTGCAAGGAATCGGTAATTATTCGTACATCCTGGTTATATTCATCATTCGGAAATAATTTTGTAAAAACAATGATGAAACTCGGGACAGAAAGAGAGTCGCTGAATGTGATTTTCGATCAGATTGGCTCACCGACTTACGCAGCTGACCTTGCAGAAGCGATTATGAAAGTAGTTTCATCTGATGATTTTGTTCCGGGAATTTACCATTTTTCGGATGAAGGTGTGTGTAGTTGGTACGATTTCACGAAAACCATCCATAAAATTGCCGGAATTAGCTGTAATGTCCAACCGATTGAAAGTAAGGATTTTCCTGTCCGAACTCCACGCCCACATTACAGTGTGCTGAACAAGGCAAAAATTAAATCAACATATGGAATCACGATTCCGCATTGGGAAGAAAGTTTGGAGAAATGTATTAAGATTTTACAATAAAAAGAAAGGCTCAAATATGAGCCTTATTTTTTCTTTTGTCCTCTGGTTTTGGGCTTTTTGTATTTAATTTTCATCGATTCTGCTCTACGGACTTTCATGTTTACTTTTTGGTTTTTGGCACTTTTTTCGTGAAAAGCCTCACCGCCTTCTTCCTTTTTTGGAATTTTCACCAGAGTATTTTTCATAGCTACTTTGGGTAGTTCATCCAAAGTAAGTTCGGTTGAAACAATCACTTCCTCAGGCATTTTCATTAAGGGGATTTTCTGACCCATTAAATCTTCTATAGCTTTACGATAATCGGAATCCGCTTTGGTGATAAATGCCAGTGCAACCCCTTTTTTATCAGCACGACCTGTACGCCCGATTCGGTGCATATAACTTTCGGGAACTTCTGGCATATCGAAGTTTACCACATGTGTCACATCGTCAAAATCAAGTCCACGAGCAACCAGATCGGTAGCCACCAACATCCTTAGTTTATTTGCATTAAACGAACGGAAAGCCTCCAACCTGAAATTCTGTGATTTATTGGAGTGAATAATTCCAATTTGTTCCGGGAATATGGGTTCAAGGCGTTCGAAAACATCATCAGCCATTTTCTTGGTCGAGGCAAAAAGCAATACTTTTGAAAAGTCAGGATTCGTTCTCAGCAGATTCTCCACCAAATTTATTTTGGTATTGAAATTTGGCACTTTAATACCGGCTTGTTTTATATTCTCAAGCGGTGTTCCGGTACGGGCAGCTTCTATTTCGAGCGGATCAATGAAGAAATCGGCAATAAAATTTTTTAGTTCGTCGGTAATTGTTGCCGAAAACATTAGATTCTGACGTTTGGTTGGCAATAAATCAATTACACGAATAAGTTGCGGACGAAAACCGAGATTCAACATTTCGTCAACTTCGTCAATGATAAATCGTTTTACAGATTTAAGTTTCAAAGTTCCGTTCAATGTAAAGTCGAGTAAGCGACCCGGTGTAGCTACTAACACATCCAATCCTGCATTTAGCAAGGGAGTTTGACGAATCATATTCACCCCACCATATACTCCTGCCACCCGAACATTCATATATTTGGTCAGCTTTTCTACCTGCTCCACCACTTGCAGAACCAGCTCACGCGTTGGAACAACAACCAAAATTGTCGGACTTTTTTCTTTGCTGAATTTCCATTGACGGAGCGTGGGCAGTAAAAAAGCAATAGTTTTTCCAGTTCCGGTTTGAGCTATCCCCACCATATCGCGACCCGACAAGATAACCGGATAAGCTTTTTCCTGAATTGTGGTTGGTTGCGAAATTCCTAAATCATCAAGAGCATTGAGAAGTGGAGAGTTGATATTAAAGTCGGTAAAAGTCATTTATAGAATATATAATGCACAATTCATACTGCACAATTAAAAGTATGCAAAGATACTCTAAATGTGGCACAATCTGAAATTTGAACAATTATGAGTTGTGAATTATAAATCAGGCATATTGTCAGGGTGCTAATCGGGATAAATTCCATCCGCTATTTCCCAATGTAAAGAGTAATCTGTCATGAAGTCGATTCGCTCTTCCCTGCCAGAATTCAATGGAAGTAGGCTTAACGCTATAACCTCCCCAATGAGCTGGTTTTGGCACATCGTTTCCAAATTTTTGTTGATAGTATTGAAATTGTTGTTCTAAAAAGTCTGCTGAGCGTATCATTTGACTTTGTGGTGAAGCCCAAGCCCCTAATTGACTGTCAATCGGTCGGGTTTTAAAGTACGATGACGATAAAATTTCGCTTATTTTCTCAACTTTGCCTTCAATCCTTACCTGTCTTTCTAAACTTGGCCAGAAGAAAACAAGAGAAACCCGCTTGTTCGTAGCTATTTGCTGTGCCTTATGACCTTCATAATTAGTATAAAAAACAAAACTTTCGTGCGTAAATTCCTTTAACAAAACTACACGCGAATGCGGTTGTAAGGATTCATCAACCGTTGAAAGAATCATAGCGGTAGGTTCTAGTTGATTGCTCTCAATTGCCTCTTTCAACCAAATCTCAAATTGTTCAAACGGATTTTTCAGAACATTTTGTTCATTCAAGGCTGCAAAAAGATATTGTTTTCGAATGTCTCCTAACATGTTTATAAAGTTCAAATTAAAAAATTAAT
>JBAWXD010000224.1:0-5957 GCA_037144275.1 Paludibacter sp.
ATTGACTTTTTACAACTAACTGAAGACAAACCAGTTATTGTTGAACTTCCCGTTAAATTAGAAGGATTAGCCGAAGGTGTTAAAGAAGGGGGTAAATTGGCATTGGAAATGCGGAAACTAAAAGTAAAAGGTTTATATACTCAAATTCCTGAAAACATCGTAATTGATGTAACTTCGTTAGGATTAGGAAAATCAATTCAGGTGGCTAAAGTTTCAGTTGACAAACTTGAAATTTTAAATGCTAAAAACGCAGTTGTTGCTCAGGTTAAATTGACAAGAGCGGCCCGTGGTGCTGCTGCTACAGCAGGCAAATAATTTAATTAGTTTACAGTTTAAAATTGACAGTTAAGAATTTACTTTCACTTAACTATTAACTAACAACTAATAACTATCAACTAGTTATGAAGTACTTAATTGTCGGATTGGGCAATATCGGTAATGAGTACCAGGATACCCGCCACAACATAGGATTTACAATATTGGACGCTTTTGCTAAGGCGTCCAATGTTTTTTTTAGCGAAAACCGTTATGGTGCAACTTGTGAACTGAAGTTGAAAGGTCGTACACTGATTTTGCTCAAACCAGCCACATTTATGAATCTGAGCGGAAACGCCCTTCGTTACTGGATGCAGAAGGAAAAAATCGAAATTGAGAATGTGTTAGTTGTGGTTGATGATATTGCGCTACCCTTCGGAACACTTCGGCTAAAACCACAAGGTTCTGATGCCGGTCATAATGGCCTGAAAAATATCCAGGAAATACTTGGTCATAGCAATTATGCCCGATTGCGTTTTGGTATTGGGAATGATTTTGCGAAAGGTCGCCAAGTGGAATATGTTTTGGGCAAATGGACAGCCGAACAAGCTGCAGCAATACCTGAAAGAGCAGAGCGTTGCAATGAAATTATCCGGAATTTTTGTTTAACAGGAATGCAATTGACAATGACACAGTTTAATGGGAAATGACCCCAAACCCCTATAGGGGCTTTAAGAAAGAGTTTCTATAATTGTAAATAATATTCCCGATAAAATAAAACAATACAAACTAAATTCCCCTTTAGGGGTTAGGGGTACATGAAGACAGAAGTACGCATTGATAAATGGCTATGGGCTGTTCGGCTTTTTAAAACCCGGACTCTGGCCGCCGAAGCTTGTAAGAAAGGGAAGGTCATTATTCAAAACATACAGGTGAAACCATCTCGAAATGTAAGAGTAGGCGATGTGGTTTGTATTAAACGAAACCCGATCTTGTTTTCATTCAAAGTGTTGGCATTGTCTGAAAATCGAATGAATGCCAAATTGGTTGCAGGTTTTATGGAAAATGTAACAACTAATGACCAACTTGAACTAATTGAACTAGGCAAACTTGTAGGACAAACGGGGCGTGATAGAGGAACAGGACGTCCTACAAAAAAAGAACGACGGGAGATTGACGATTTTATTGAACCAACTTTTATGGACGAAGATGGCGATTGGAATTTTGATAGCCCCAACCCCTAAAAAGGAGTTGTATTATTTCACTTTTCCATTTCTTAAAATACTTTTAAACTAACTTATTCCACTTTACGGAATCTTATGGGTTATAATATGAATATATACGGTTTCTCCTTTTCATTGATTGAATTGATTTTATTTGGCATTCTGCTCGTAACATTCATTTATCAAATATATTTTTATTTCAGGTATTTGAATGGAGTATTGCATCTTCGCACAAAAATAAAAAACAGCAAAATTCCCTTTCAGGCTGAACAACCACCCGTTTCAGTTATTATTTGCGCCAAAGACGAAGCCGAAAATCTACGTAAATTTTTACCTTTCGTCTTAGAACAGGATTATCCTGAATTTGAAGTTATTGTAATTAACGATGGGTCGACCGACGAAACTGACAATATATTACGTGATTTATGTGTCGATTATCCACGACTGAGAACTACTTTTGTGCCGGTTGGAGCAAATAATGTCAGTACGAAAAAGCTAGGATTGACGCTTGGAATAAAAGCATCGAAATTCGAGTTTCTATTAATGACTGATGCCGATTGTATGCCCGAAGATAAAACCTGGATTACCCGTATGATGCGTAATTTCACACGAGAAACTGACTTCGTATTGGGTTACGGAGCATATTTGCAAAAAAAAGGATTCTTAAATCATCTGATAACCTATGACACCTTGTTTATTGCCCTGCAATACATGGGCATGGCTGCTAACCGGAAGCCATACATGGGGGTGGGTCGTAACCTGGCTTACCGGAAAGAAACCTTCTTTGCTCAAAAAGGCTTTGCCTCTACCCTCCATCTTAGCTCAGGTGATGATGATTTATTAGTCAACAAAGCCAGTAATCCATGGAATACCCGTATTGAAATTTCTCCTGACAGTATTACCTGGTCAGAACCAAACAAAACATTTAAAGGATGGTTGTACCAAAAAGAACGTCATCTTTCCGTTTCAAACTATTACAAAAGTTCAAGTAAATTCCGTTTATTTTTCGAACCTACAACACGTGGATTATTTTACTTAGCACTAATTTTAGCTTTAGTTTTTGGGAATATGATTACCCAGATTGCCACCGCTGTTTTATTTTTGCTCCGCTACATTGTACAACTTTCGATTATCAATGGCTCTTCAAAACATTTTGGAGGAAGGAAATACATTGCTACACTAGCGATTTTTGATATCTATCTCCCACTGGTTAACCTTTATATTTTGGTTTTCGGGAGAAAGAGTTCAACCCGCTGGTAATTTTTTCACAAAAAAAAAGAGACAAAAAAAGCTGCAACCCAATCGGATTGCAGCTTTTCTTATATAATCGTTCAACTAACAACTGTCAACTAAACTTGTGGTTTCTCTTCACGAGGAGGACGTGGCATTAGCGCTTTGCGAGAAAGTTTAAACTTACCAGTCTTTTGGTCAATTTCTAACAATTTCACATCGATCATATCACCTTCTTTAATTCCGGCCTGATCCATGGTTTCTATGCGTACCCAGTCAATTTCTGAAATATGCAATAAACCTTCTTTACCCGGCATAAATTCAACAAATGCACCGTATGGCATTACTGATTTTACCTTCGAAGGATAAGTTTCGCCAATTTCAGGAATTGCAACAATGCCTTTAATTTTAGCAATAGCAGCATCAATAGCAGCTTTGTTATTAGCAGCAATCTCTACTCGTCCCTGGTCACCCTGTTCTTCAATAGTAATAATAGCACCTGTTTCAGCCTGCATGTTTTGAATGATTTTTCCACCAGGTCCGATAATCGCACCAATCATTTCTTTCGGAATGTACATGGCCACAATTCGTGGAGCATTTGGTTTCATATCTTCACGTGGAGCAGCCAGGGTTTCCTGAATTTTACCCAAAATATGCATACGACCTGCTTTCGCCTGATTCAATGCTGTTTCAAGAATTTCGTATGAAAGTCCATCCACTTTGATATCCATTTGAGTAGCTGTTATACCATCTTTCGTTCCGGTTACTTTGAAGTCCATATCGCCTAAGTGATCTTCGTCACCTAAAATATCAGAAAGAACTGCAAAGTTTTTACCTTTATTTTCGGAAATCAATCCCATGGCAATACCCGAAACCGGTTTCAGAATCTGTACACCTGCATCCATTAATGCCAATGTTCCGGCACAAACTGTAGCCATTGAAGAAGATCCGTTTGATTCCAAAATATCAGAAACCACACGAACAACGTAAGGATAGTTTTCAGGAATCATGTTTTTCAATGCACGAAGAGCCAGGTTACCATGACCCACTTCACGACGACCAACGCCACGAGAAGCACGAGCTTCACCGGTAGAGAATGGTGGAAAGTTATAGTGCAATAAGAAACGTTCTTTTCCTTTGTATAAAGCTTCATCAACCAATTTCTCATCCATTTTAGTTCCTAAGGTAACGGTAGTCAATGATTGAGTTTCACCACGAGTAAATACTGCAGAACCATGCGCTCCCGGAAGGTAATCAACTTCAGACCAGATAGGACGAATTTCGGTTGTTTTACGACCATCTAAACGTTTACCTTCATCCAGAATAGAACGACGCATCGCTTCTTTTTCTACTTCATGATAGTATTTACCAATCAGCCCTTTTTTAGCAGAGACAATTTCTTCGTCTAAACCTGCAATATATTCAGCTTTTACAGCTTTGAAATTATCTACACGTGAGTGTTTGTCCGTGTTACAAGAAGCAGCAATTTCATACACTTTATCGTAAGTTTTAGCCCAAACATCTTTTTTCAGATCTTCGTCAATTTCTTCGTGGCAATAAACACGTTTTATCGTTTTACCAACTTCTTCCATCAATTCCAATTGAGCCTGGCATTGAACTTTGATTGCTTCGTGAGCCACTTTCATAGCGTTCAACAAATCATCTTCGCTCACTTCTTTCATTTCGCCTTCCACCATCATGATATTGTCGATAGTAGCAGCCACCATAATTTCCATATCCGCATCAACTAATTGAGCAAAAGTAGGATTTACGATAAATTGACCGTTGATACGAGCAACACGACATTCGGAAATTGGACCATTGAATGGAACATCTGACACAGCCAACGCAGCCGAAGCAGCTAAACCAGCCAACGCATCAGGCATATCTTCACCATCCGATGAGAAAAGAGTTACTGTTACGAAAGTTTCAGCGTGAAAATCATCCGGAAATAACGGACGCAATGCGCGGTCAACAAGACGAGAAACTAAAATTTCGTAATCCGAAGCACGACCTTCACGACGAAGGAAACCACCGGGATAACGACCAAAAGCAGAGAATTTTTCTTTATAATCCACAGAAAGTGGCATAAAGTCTGTGCCCGGAACAGCATCTTGTGCTGAACAAACTGTGGCCAACAGCATGGTATTACCCATGCGAACCATTACAGAGCCATCAGCCTGTTTGGCCAATTTTCCTGTTTCGATAGAAATGGTACGTCCATCACCCAATGTGATAGTTTTTGTAACTACATTCATAAAATTACATTATTGTTTTTATACATCTAAATTTCGGGCGCAAAGATACAAACTTTTTTGTAGAATTCGTGCAGAATGACTCTAAAATAGTGATTTTTTGGGGTTTGAAGAATGACCTTCAACCCTGAAAGTGTCAAAACAGTAGTTGTTTTCTGCCATTCTGTCACATTCTTTCACTTGGCACTTTTTTTGAATATCAAAAGTCGCACAAACCGGAATGAGATAAAAATCAATTCCAGATAGAACAATAATAAAAATACAATAAATCATCAACTTCTCTCAAAAGTCCCCCTTGGGGGATTTAGGGGGCTAATAAAAACGAATAAACAATGAGTAAAGGAAACATTGGGGTAACGAGTGCAAATATTTTCCCCGTTATCAAGAAATTTTTGTACAGCGATCACGAGATTTTTCTGCGTGAATTAGTGTCGAATGCCGTAGATGCGACTCAGAAATTAAAAACACTGGCATCAGTTGGCGAATACAAAGGCGAATTGGGCGATTTAACTGTACGCATCGCGATAAATAAAAAGAAAGGCACGCTCACTATTTCCGATCGTGGAATTGGTATGACTGCCGAAGAAATTGAAAAATATATCAATCAGATTGCATTTTCGGGTGCTGAAGAGTTTTTGGAAAAATACAAAAACGATGCACAAGCCATTATCGGTCATTTCGGACTTGGTTTCTACTCGTCGTTTATGGTATCAAAACAAGTTGAAATCTTTACACAATCCCACAAAGAAGATGCTAAAGCTCAGCATTGGGCTTGCGACGGAAGTCCCGAGTATAATCTGGAGGACACGATTAAAGCAGAACGAGGAACTGATATCGTACTTCACATTGATGACGATAACAAAGACTTTCTGGAAGAATCCAAAATTCAGGAATTGCTAACCAAATACTGCAAATTCCTTCCAATTGAAATTGCTTTTGGGAAGAAAAAAGAGTGGAAAGATGGCAAGAATGTTGAAACCGAAGAGGACAATAT
>JBAWXD010000225.1:0-5953 GCA_037144275.1 Paludibacter sp.
ACAGGTTCTTGGTTATTTCAATTTTATGGATGGAGGCTTCGAAGGACAAACAGTAGCTGCTGTTCCAGCATTATCATCTATTGCTGCTGGAGCTTCTTCTAGTACTTGGTCAGTTACCACAGCAGGAGTTGCAACTATTCAAACAACTGTAGCCAGAACGGGCACAAAATCATGTAACTTTTACACAACTTCTACAACCAAAAGACTACAATCTCCCACATTACCGTCTCCGGCACAGCAATCAGCAGCCAATACTGCATACACAATTCAATACTATTATCGTACGGCCGGGGCAGTTGCAACTGCAGCTACCATGCAAGCTGGTTTAAGTTCTGCTGGTACTGGTGATGGAGTTTATACAACTGCTACTTCATTTGCAGCAACAAGTGGTGTATGGACAAAATATTCAACTCCTTTTACTACAAAATCTGCTGTAACACCTAGTAGCCCTGTTGGAATTATTCGTGAAAATATTGCAATGGTAACAGCAATAGATATTGATGATTATTGCATATATCCTGGATCTTTAGATGTCACCGCTCCAGATGCACCAACAGCTCCAAGCATTCCTTCACCTGCAGCTACACAAATGACCGTATCCTGGACAGCAGCAGTTGTTGGAGCTGGCAATGGAGTTGATGGTGGTGGTTATATGGTTGTACGTGGATTAGCTGATCCTGCTACTACTCCGAATGCGAATGGTATTTATGCAGTTGGAAACACGGTGGCTGCCGGAGAACAGGTAGTCTATTTAGGAACAGGTACTTCGTTTAATGATACCGGACTTACACCTTCTACCCCTTACTATTACCGGATTTATTCAGTTGATAAAGCGTTTAATTATTCAACACCAATAGCTGTTAATGCTACTACAACAATACCAAGTTATGCTGCAGAACCAACAGCTCAGGTTACCGGCTTAAGTTTTAGTCCGGTTTCTTCTACCGGTTTTACTATTAACTGGACTCCGGCCGTTTCCGGTAGCGGAACAAACCATTTAGTAGTTGTTAAAGCTGCTTCAGATATTACTGCCGAACCGGCAGATGGATCAAGTTATACCGCTGACCCTGCATTTGCAACCGGAAGTGCAATTGGTGGTGGAAAAGTAGTATATAATGGTACCGGTAACTCAGTAATTGTTACTGGTCTTTCAAAAGCCATTATGTATTATGTTCGTATTTATGATTTTAATGGAACAGGCGGGTCTGAAAATTATTTAGTTACTGGTCCAACTTCAGGTAGTCAACTTGCTTCTCCTGGTGAAATTTCTTCAACTGGATTAAATGTAGGAACTGTTTCTTATTCTACCGGTTCAGCTTGGGTGGGTGGCGTAGTTCCAACTCGATACGATAATGTAACCATTGTATCTCCTGATGTAATTAACGTAGGTTCAACACAAGCTTGTTATAATCTTACTATTCAATCGGGTGCTAAAATAGCAGCTGGAAGTCAACAATATATTGATGTTTATGGTACAAACTTAACATGTAACGGTACATTGGGAGATCCTTCAAATACAGTTTCATTATTGTATTTAGAGTTTGGAGGAAATCTTAATATTAACGGTTCCGGAAGTATTTATCCCTGGAAATTACGCCCAATTACCGGTTTAACAAATATTGGAATAACTTTCGATGCCAATGTATCATTAACAATGACAGGAACAACAATGATATTTGATAATATCGGAAATGATAATGTATACTTCACTATTAATTCTCCCCGAACCTTGAGTATCGCAAATAACTTTAACACCTGTTCTTCTTCAGCCACACAAAGTACTTCCAATAATACTCTTACAATAAACAGCGGTGCAACAGTAAATGTAGCTGGTGTTTTAAATACGAATGAGGTTGTGGGTAAAACTTATACAGCGAATATAAATGGAACATTAGCCGTAACTGGCACTTCTACACTTTCCGGTACCAGTGGTGGTGGCGTTGCTACTTTTAATGTAAATGGAGCGTATTCAGCTGGAAATTTATTGGTTACTCCTTCGACTGCTGCTGTAGCTCCGGTTATTAATGTAGGAAGCACAGGAGCCATAACTGTTAATGGAACTGCTGATTTCTCAAGTACAACCTTATTAGGTTATATAGCAAATGCTCCCTCAACTTCTGGAGGAACTTTCTCGCTTGGTACGGGTGGAACAATTAATATTGCAAACGCTAGTGGTTTAGAGCCAGTTGCAGGACCAATCCGCACTACAACCCGTAATTTCAACACTGCTGCCAATTATTCATTTGTCGGTTCCTCGGCTCAGGTTCCCGGTAGCGATTTTCCGGCAACTGTAAACAATCTGACTATCAACAATGCTGCAGGTCTTAGTCTGGGTGCATCTACTACTGTAAGCGGTACATTAACGCTTACCAGCGGTAAAGTAACATTAGGAGCAAATGACTTAACTATTGGAACTGCCATTTCGGGTGGATCGGCAACAAGTTATATCGTTACAGATGGAGTTGGAAAAGTAACAACACCTGCTGCTATGGCAGTTGCTACTTTGATACCAATCGGAGCTTCTGCAACCAGCTATGACCCGGTAAGTGTAACACCAACAACTGCAAGTACTTTTGCGGCAAGGGCTTATACAACTTTATCGGGAACTGCTGTTTATGGGGTACGTTACAATCCTAAAGAATGGGACATTACTCCGGCAGTTGCATCTTCTACCTTAATTGCATTGACACCATCCAACCTGGTTGAAGCTATTACCAGTCCGGTTATTGGTCATTACCTAAGTGGCGATTATGTTAACAATAATACTGTAACTGTAACAGGTAGTACATACTCAGGTACTTTCGACACTTTTTCACCCTTTGTAACCGGTGCAAATATTGACGTAACTGCCATAACGAATGCTGCTGATAATGCTGTAAATGCTTATGGGCTTGCGGGTCAACTTATCGTAGGTGGTACCTTGGCAGGTGATATGATTTCGGTTTACGGACTGAATGGTCAAACAATTAAGAATGTAAAAGCAACCAGCAACCAAACCCTATTGAATCTGAATAAGGGAATGTATTTGGTAAAAGTAAAATCTCAAAAGGATAGCAATAATTTCAAAGTTGTTTTGAAATAACCAAATGTAAATTTTCAATTTTAAAAAACAGCAGAATAATTATTCTGCTGTTTTTTTTTGTTGCAGTCAAAAAATATACATATTAAGTCTATTTTTCCACATCCAATCAGAACTTTGCTTATATCTTTACATGAATTAAATCTATTGTCATCTTCACTAAAAATTTGCAGTTATGAAAAAAAAATCACACTACTTTCTAACGATTGTACTACTGATTGCAGCACAAACTTCTGCCATACAGGCAGCTGATGTTCTGTTACGACTCAACCCGAAACCGGGATCCACTGTTGCTACTTATACCTTCAGCACCACCGATGTACTGTATGCTGTTGATGCCGCAACCATGTCCGGTAGCACCAGCAATACTGTTTTTCCATCGCCTAACAATGCGCGTGTTCAGCTCAAAACGATTGTTCTGGAGTTGAAAAGCACTTCCGCTTCAGCTATAACGGTTTGGGGCGAAAGTTCGGGAAGTACATCAACCCGAACCATTTTTCAGGTTTCTGTAGCCGATAGCTATGCCGGAACGTATACTCTGCTGGACGATGTCACGCTTGCAGGAACAAAAATAACATCGAATATTACAGGTCAACCGACTGCTCCCGATGCAACCAATAGCAAAAGTACCGTAACCGGACTCAATATTCCCAAAGGGAAATTTGTAAAAATAAGTTTTTGTACCGGTACAAGTGGAGGAGCTACTCAAAACATCAATATCAGTGGATTTGACATTACTCCCGGAGCAAGCTATCCGGGGATTTCAGCATTTTCTGTTTTAGGAGTTCCGGCAACCATAAATGAAACGGTGACACCTGCCACCATCACAGCTACATTGCCTTACGGAACAAGTCTTGCAGGCATTACTCCTACTCTCACATTAAGTGGATCAGCTACAAGTTATACTCCAACAGGAGCTCAGGATTTTTCGGCAGGGGCTGTAAATTATACCGCTACAGATGGCACGAATAATACAGTATATGCTGTTACACTTAGTGTTGCCGCATCAATTGCTGCACCGGTTATCACTACTCCTACAAATAATAATCAATGGCTAAAAGCCAGTTCTGCCATAACGGATATTGCATTTACGCTCCAAAATTCGATTGGAGCTACGATCACAGGATTACCAACCGGATTGAATGCTGTTTATAATAACGGCACCTATACTATTTCTGGTACTGTAGATGCTTCGGTTACACCCGGAAATTTTAATTATACGATTACAGCTACAGCCATTGTTGGTTATACCGGAAGTGATATAACTGCCAGCGGTAGCATTGCAGTTAAAAATATCAATGCTACTAATATTCTTTATCTTGCAACCGAGGCCACTGCAGCAACGAATGATTTATTCTTAGCTCAATTACTTTCAAAATCAAATTATTTTATAACTAAACGAGCTGCTCAAGCCAGTTTTACAGGGAATTATGATGCGTACGATTTAATTGTTCTTCACGAATCGCTGACCGGTGGCGATGCTGCGACAGTAGGCCATGAATTGAATTTGATTAAAAGTGTCGACAAACCCATTCTAAATACTAAATCTTATTTCTATACTTCCGGAACATCGGCACGTTGGGGCTGGGGAACTCCAACTAATGGAAACTCAGGCAAAGGAATAATTACTGTGCAAGCATCGCATCCTATATTCTCCGGTATTAGCGTGAGCGATAGTTTGTATATTTATAATACCTTGACTTCAAAAAACGTTCAACCTGTGAATGCCGTTTCGATTGGCGGTTATCAGATTGCGAAGGTTGCCGGAGGAATTGCTATCCATGATTTACCAGCTTCCATACGCTTAGGTGCAGGAAAAACTTCAAAATACCTGATGATAAGTTTGCTTTCGGGCAAATACAACGACCTGAGTGCCGATGGATTGAAATTACTGGATAATGCTGTTCAGTATTTGCTTTCAGGAACTCAGTTTGCAGCCCCAAGCCTCGAAATTACTTCATTTAAAGTTGATACAGCCAATGCTTCGATTATTCATAATCCGGCAACAATTTCACTACTTTTAGCCATTGGTGCTGATTTGTCAGCACTTCAACCAACAATAGTATTAAGTGGAATCGGAACAACCCTAAGTCCGGCATCGGGTGTGGCAAATGACTTTACAAACTCTGTGCTCACACCAATAAATTACACGGTAACTGATGGCATTAACTCTAAAGTGTATGCCACAAGTATTTCAACCCTTCCTTCGGCTACTCCTCAACTATCAATGGAAGGAATTTACTTTGACGGACAAATAGTTCACAACGAAAACCAAACATTATTACAAGTCTATAACTCAACCGGAATTTTGCTGGCTACTTCAACCCAAAATATTAATACAAATCAATATAAGAATGGAATTTATTTAATAAAATGCCACACAGGTTGTTTGAAAATTGCATTTACAAGGTAGTTTTTTTTTCATAATAGTTTGAATAGAGATTTATGATTGACAAAAGCGTGGCGTAGTGATACGGCGCGCTTTTAATTTATTTTTCAAGAACTTCGAAATTGAATACTGCATTATTTATTATTTAGTGTCAATTTTTCCCCTCTTTTGGTTATTTATTGAACAAAGAAAAAGCTATATTCATCTATTTTTGTGACTTGATTATACATCATACAACCATCAGATTATTTACTTTAAATTATGCAAATATGAAAAAATTACTTCTAATCTATTCATCTTTATTAGTCATTATAGCTGTTCATGCTCAGACTGAACAAATAATTAGTACTGAAAATTTTCAGGGCTGGACAAATTTCACGGCTTCAACGGCAACGCCAAATAATATAGTTTCTAAGTCAACGATTCTCACCAACGAAACCCTGACTTACACAATGTATGGCATATCAGTTGCTAACACGGGTTAT
>JBAWXD010000226.1:0-5900 GCA_037144275.1 Paludibacter sp.
TAAACCAATAAACAACCTCAAGTACGCATTAGATTGCTAATCGCACAACGGGTTATAAGAATTAAAATAAAACATTAATTACAATTTAAAAAATGAAAACATTTTACAGTTCTAAGATCTATCTGATGGGTATATCTTTATTATTCTTGTCAGTAAATGCTTCTGCATTGGATCATTCAATTTCTTTTTCGGCTTTTGGTGCCAGCACTACCATTGATAGTGTAAAAGTACAAAATCTCAGTAAAGGAATGTCAGTAATAGTACCAAACGGTTCTCCACTGAATTTGGCAGATGCACAAACTGCTGTGGATAAATTAAATGCCGATATGGAGTCCGTTAGTATTTATCCCAATCCAATTCAATTAAGCTCTGCTTTATCTTTCAATTCTACTAAAGCCGGAAAAGCTCAAATCAGTGCTTATACAATGGATGGAAAGAAGTTGTTGGAATTTGCCGGGATGCTGGAAGAAGGTAGGAACTCATTTCAGCTCAGCCTACCTGCGGGTATTTACAACATTCAGATTACAGGGAACGGTTATCATTATAACGCTAAGGCAATTAGTCAGTCGTTAATCTGCAGTTCTCCACAGCTAACAGTGAATGGGCTGAGTACCACTACCCACCTGCAAAAAGAGAAAACTACCGGATCACCAACAATATTTTATACTGCCGGAGATCAATTGCTCTTCAAGGCTTATTCCGGTAAAAATGTAACGGTAGTTACTGACAAACCGACGACTAGTAAAACAATCAATTTTGAATTCGTTGAGTGTAAGGATGCTGATAATAACAATTATGGTATGGTGAGAATCGGAGATCAAATCTGGATGTCGGAAAATCTGAAAACCACTAAATATAATGATGAAACTGTTATACCCTATGTGACTGATAGTACGACATGGGCCAACAATGTCAAAGATGCTTACTGTTGGTATAATTACGACATTACAAACAAAGCTGTTTATGGTGCCCTTTATAACTGGAATTGTGTAGGAACAACCAAACTTGCCCCAACAGGCTGGCATGTTGCGTATGATGAAGAATGGACTGTAATGGAAAATTATTTGATTGCCAATGGATATAATTACGATGGCACAACCACGGGCAATAAAATAGGCAAATCATTAGCATCATCAACTTTGTGGCAACGGGATACAAGAACTGATACAATAGCCGGTGCAGTAGCCCATACTCTCGCTTCTAACAACAGTTCAGGATTTAGTGCCGTTCCTGGCGGATGTTTATATGGTGGTTTTTACAATCAAATGGGTATTTCAACTAACTGGTGGACTGCCTCCCTGGATGACACTGGTAATGCATGGAGCAGGGACTTGTTCAGCCTTTCTACCGGTACGACACGCTACTCTGATTCTTATAGTCCCGGCAAATCAGTAAGATGTGTGCGTTATTCAGGCGATTCTCCTCATGTAATAATTGTAAAACCAGGTAGTATTACAAGTACTTCAGCAGTTTTCGATGGAAATGTTGTTTACGAAGGCAGTTCAGCTGTTGTTGCCCGCGGTGTATGTTGGAGTACTACTTCAGGACCTACAATTGCCCTATCAACAAAAACAAATGATGGATCAGGATCAGGCTCATTTGTTTCAACAATAACAGGATTGACAAATGCAACGACTTATTATATTCGGGCCTATGTTACTAATGGTTCGACAACAACTTATAGTCTGGAACAAACATTTACGACTCCTTTAAATGACTACGCAGGTAATTATTCTTGCGTGGGGTATCGTATTCGTCCCGGAAATGCAACAGAACCTGTTGCTGCCGGTACCATTGAACAATTCAGTGCATTGAATAGTACTACAGTTCAAAAAAACGGCTTTGGAAACTACACGGCTTTTGATGTTCTTATTGAAGTAACAACAACCACCATGATAGTAGGAAGTACTAGCTGTTATAAAGTAAATGCAACTCCGATTAATCCAGCTACAAGTGCTTCTGTAGGAGGAATGTTTAGCACTTGGACAGGGGATGCATTAACCTTACCAACTCCTCCTGTAAACCCAACTGAAATCAATTATTATAATCCGGTAACTAAAACTTTTGTTTTAAATTGTTATTATACGAGTGCTGCAGGGAATCGAATTATGTATGAAGTATTAACAAGAAAATAGACACTCAATCCTCCTTCGTGCTAAACGAGGGAGGATTGATTGAAAAATAAAGATAAGACTGAATTTATAGAGTTTTCTTATTTAATACTTACAATTAAGTTTTGTAACAAAAAAATCAAACGACATTTTTTATTTCTAACTACCTGTAAAACAAATGATAACGAATAATAAAACATTTCAAACTTTCAATCACTTAACATAAAAAAGAAATACAAAGATGAAAAAATTAATTTTGATACTGTTTTCTGTTTTATTAAGTTTCATTGTTTCTGCACAGGGCTACACGCTTATGTGGGAAGATAATTTTGACAATCCTGTACTGAATGAAACACAACATTGGACTATCCTTGAAGGTACTGGATGGGGAACCAATGAAATAGAGTGTTATCGTAAAAATAATATTAGCATAGAGAAGGAGGCTAATGGTGTAAATTGTCTGGTAATAACTGCTAAAAAAGAAACCTATGGTAGCAGTAATTTTACATCCGGTCGTTTGATTACACAAGAAAAAGTGGCTTGTAAATTCGGGAAAATTGAAGCTCGCATTAAACTACCTCATACAGCTAACGGTTTGTGGCCGGCTTTTTGGATGATGGGTGATGACATTTCTACTGTTGGTTGGCCAAAATGTGGTGAAATTGATATCATGGAAATGGGAGGTGGTAATGGCATAACGAGAGGATTGACGGACAGATGGATGAGTGGTGCCCTTCATTCAGGCGAAAATTGGGATGTAGTCTCCTCCGATTTTCAAGAATCCTCGGCTCCATATGGTTTACAAGACGACTTCCATTTATATACATTAATCTGGGATGAAACAAGTATAAAAATGTACTTTGATTTATACAAATATCCATCTGCTTCACCCTATTATACTAAGAGCATAGCAGGTACAGATGTTGCTGGCAATGTATATCATTATTTCCATAAACCATTTCACATATTGCTAAATTTAGCAGTAGGCGGTGATTTCATGGGAATATATAACAGTTCTGCGGTTACAGCTTTAGCTACCGATGGTGCAACGGCAAAAATGTACATTGATTATGTTCGAATTTATCAAAAAGGAGATGCCGGAGACATATACAATGGACCTGCTGAAACTATAGCTCCAACCGGTTTTACTGCAGCAAAAGGTGCTGTAAGTTCAAATAGCGTTGAATTACTTCTAAATGGTACAGACAACTCAGGGACTGTAGTTTATTATATTGCTTACGGCACTACAACACTTACTGTAAAAGCGACTTCGGGTGTAGAAAAATCATATAAAATTATTGGATTAAATTCATCTACAGCATATAATATCTCAGTTATAGCCAAAGATGTGGCCGGAAATGTGGCCGGAAACAATCCAATTATTATAAATGCAACCACCACTATAGAGGGTCCTTCCACTTCAGCACCAACACCAAGTGTTGTCGCCTCTAAAGCCGTTTCAATTTTCAGCGATGCATATAGCAATGCTGCAGGTGCAACAAACTACAATCCCGCCTGGGGTCAAGCAACTGTTGGGTCGATTATTCAGGTTGGAACTGATAATGTATTGAAGTATACAAATTTAAATTATCAGGGAACAGAATTTGGTAACCATGTAAATGTAGCCGACATGAAATACATGCATGTTGATGTTTACTCATCAGATGAAACCGTATTTCAGATTACTCCAATTAGTCCGGGTCAAGAAAAACTTTATTCAGTTCCGACTTTGACACAAAATAGTTGGAATAGCTATGAAATACCTCTTTCTTATTTTTCAAATGTATTATTGTATGACCTATTTCAGATAAAATCAGTAGGATCGGGAGGCAAAACAGTTTATTTAGATAATATCTATTTTTATACTGATGCAGCTACTGACACTCAAGCACCAAGTGCTTTTACTGCTACAAAAGGAGTTTTAACAGCCGATGGCGTAGAATTATTACTTAATGCGACAGATAATTCAGGTGCTATATTTTATGACATTACCTATAATTCAACAACTGTAAGCACTTCTTGGGGTTCAGGACTTCAAAAATCATTTACGATTAGCGGACTAACAGGTGCTACGAATTATAGTTTTTCGATAATTGCAAGAGATCGTAGCGGAAATGCCGTTGCAAGTCCAATTGTTGTCAGTGCTACAACTTTATTTGCTCTCCCGGCAGCTCCAACTCCTACATTTGCTGCTACAAAAGTCATTTCACTTTTTAGTAATGCTTATACAAACGTAATCGGGGCTAATTTTGATCCTGGATGGGGAGGTGGTCCTATAAGTGACGTTTTACTTGGTGCTAACGCGACGAAGAAATATGATACTTTCTCATTTAAAGGAGTTCAATTAGCCACTGCTGTTAATGCAAGTGCCATGAATAAACTTCATGTTGATATTTATCCAATTACTGAAACAACAATAAACGTATCTCCAATAAATACTTCTAAGGCTGGTTCACTAAAAGAAGGCAGTGCTTCACTCGGAACTCTTATTGCTAATCAGTGGAATAGTATTAATATTACTTTAAGTACTATTGGTGTTGATATGTCATCTATGGACCAGTTTATATTCAAAGGTGGTACTAATGGAACTTTTTACATGGATAATCTGTATTTCTTTAATGATCTTGGTACAGGTTTAAATGAAGTTGCAACTAGTTCTGTAAAATGTTATCCAAATCAAGTAATCGATAAACTTAATGTAAAAGCCGAAACTGAAATCCAACAGCTAATTATTCATAATTTATTGGGATTGTCTATTAAGTCAGTAACTATTAACAGCACTTCAAAATCTATTGATTTGAGAGATGTTGCAGCCGGAAATTACTTTGTATCAGTACTATTGGCTAATGGTCAACTTTTTACTCAAAAATTTGTAAAATTATAATTCTGATCAGGTCCGCGCTGAAATTCAGCGCAGACTTTTTCATTTACTGCCGCCCGATTTGATTAGCAATGCTTCAAAATAAGTATTTATAATAATTTGTGCAGTGGATATTATATTTACAGTTTTGTTAATGGCGAGGTAAACAAACTAAAATAATGATGAGACTAAGTCGAAATTGGGTTAGATAATTTATACAATCGGTATTATTCTCTGTTAAGTTTGATAGTAGAAAAGTGATTTAACAAAAAGGGCTAATGACACTCACTATATTATTATCCTTTTAGCATTTTAGAAAAGTCGGTTTATAAAAAGGATAATGGGAAGGTAATTCCAAGGGCTAAAAAATTAGTCTTAACAAAAGCCGGATTAACACCAACAGTTTTGTAAATTTTGTCAGTTGGCGAAGTTGAACCAACAAAGTCAAGGGGTAATTTTCGGGTTAGATTGTAGGTTGTATCAAATAATCCAACACGTAAGGAAGTATAGGTTAAAGCATACCAAAACCAGTTCTTTTTATTATAGTTCACCAAAAAAGGAGAAGCCAGCAATACCCCGATGGATAACCCATTGAAAACATGCCCCATCGTTTTTTGCTCACTGTTATTCAATCCATCCCCTATCCCATTTAATATAATTGAAGCTGAATATAATCCTATTATTTTCAACCACTCCATTTTATTCGCAAATTTCTCTGCCTTTATTTTTTTTATTGACAAGATTTTAGCCATACCAGCTGAATCAGGCATAATTTTAATTGTTGAACTTATATGTACTAGTGGTTTTATTAATAACAGTGAATCGGATTTCGTTAAACAGGAATCATTCTGTGATGATAAGTTGATAGAGATGAAGATCAACACTAAGAGGCTTATAATTTTCATAATTTTTTTTAATTGATAAATAGG
>JBAWXD010000227.1:0-5880 GCA_037144275.1 Paludibacter sp.
GGTAGCTTAGTTAGATCTCCATTGAATCTCCAGATATCGTTGCCATCAATATGATACATCAAATCAGTGTTCCATACCTTCTGTCCATAAGTTGCACTTTTCAAATCATTATCGAGTTTCAGCAGATTCCATTCTCCATTTGTATCTTTGGAATATCCACCACCATATATCATTCTGTATTGTGCATATTCTTTAAGATCCATCATATCCAAAAGATGTGCTGCACTTGCCGTTGTAAAGTTGAATGAAAGACTAACACTAGGTTTGCCTGTTTTCCCCCTTTTTGTAGTAACAAGGATCACTCCGTTTGCACCACGTGAGCCGTAAATTGCGGTTGCAGATGCATCTTTTAACACCTCTATGCTCTCAATATCGGCAGGATTCAGTGAACTTAATCCATTTGTTGCAATGGAGAAAGTTCCGCTACCACCAGAATTTATGAACTCACCGGTAGAGGATTGAGGAATGTTATCGATAACGTAAAGCGGCTGGTTATCACCTCGTAGTGAATTTGCTCCACGTATGGTCACCAAGGATGCTGCTCCGGGTGCATCAACTGTTGAACTAACATTCAAACCGGCAATCTTGCCTTGTAGCAAATTGTCAATCGATATGTTTTTCCCGGCTTCATTCTGGCTTGGGCGGTACGATGAAACAGCTCCTGTAAGGTCACTTTTCTTCATTGTTCCGTATCCTACCACAACGACTTCATCCAGAAACTTAGTATCATCTGTCATTACTACATCGATGACTCTCTTTTTCCCTACTAGTATCTGTTGGCTTGACATGCCAATGAAGCTAAATGTAAGTTCCGATTTTTCGGATGGAACTGAGATTGAGAAGTTTCCATTGACATCGGTAACAGTTCCAACAGAAGTTCCTTTTACCAACACACTTGCACCCGCGATTACGGCATCATTTGCTTCTTTGACATGACCTTTCACACTAATTTGCGAATATGCCAACGAACTAACAACTAACATTAAAAATAGACAAATGGGCTTTCGAGATTGATTCTTCATATTCACTGATTAATTGAGTGGTACTTTTTGAGTGGTACTATATGATCTGGAAGATACTTTGATCAAGACCATACCCTTTCCAAGTCCCTTTAAATAGATGTTGTTTATCCCTGTGTTTAGCGAAACCTCCTTTATAAGAATTCCCAGCGGGGAATATACCTGACAAATAACAGGCTCATTCACTTTACTTTCAGCGATATTTATCTCGATTTCATTTGTGATACTGTTAACATAAACGGTTGCTAAATCTTTGCTTCCATTTGGGGTAATAGGTATCGAGGTGGTTATTATACCGCTGACATTTACACTAGTTATCAAAGTGTCAACGTTGGCTGATATAATTTCGTTTTGGGCTCTGATGAGGCTCTTGTAGTCACTCATTTTCTGGTCATTTGCCATGTCGAAATACATAGTTCCTTTTAAATCATTGTCGACGATGACATTCTGTTTCGTTTTTACCTGATTTACTCCATTGAAATACAGATTTACTCCGCCGGTTTGCGTGCTGCTCCATATATTTACATTTGGATCATAGTTGGTATCGTTCATACCCATCTGATCAAACAGATCCTTGTATCCTTTCTCTGTTGTTCCGTCAACCAATAACACGCCGTATGAAAGTAATATCTTGTTTTTCGGAAAGCCATAAGCGACAAATGCATTATACGCATCCGTGTAATACTGGTAGGTATAGCTTGCGGTTTGAGGTCCATACATCTGAAAAGTAAAATAGTCGATTTTAGGGATTAAGGTCTTGTCGATGCCGTATGATACATAATGCAGCGAAGTGCTGAAAGTCTTGCCCGTTCCCGCCATTACCTCGTTTGCAATCCGGCTGACAATATTGTTATATGTGGCATAGTCAGATGCGGAATATGACCATTCCAGATCTAAGTCGAGTCCGTCACAGGTTGACAGAATCGTCTTCAAACCGGCAATCATAAGGTCAACCTTTGTCTTACCTGTCACTGATGACAATGCAGTTTGCCAAGTAGATGCGCCGTGAAAAATAATTCCCATGCGTACTTTAGCTCCCCGGTAATTTGCATAATAGTTCTTCATATATGCAATTATCCCGGGCATACTTTGGGAATCCTTTCCAATATTGGTCGGATCATCTCCCTTCCAGTAGGAGTTAAGAAAAATGTTATTCCAATTCCCAACATTCCATTGATAACCCTTTTCTGCATCATTCTGAGCTACGCCGTTTCGGAGTGTGCCCCAAAGCATTATTTCATCCATTTTACCTGCAAAATTCTGTCCGATATAGATCGGTGTTGTGGGCATTAGAGGTACTATCGATTTTGTCGTAGGAGTAGTACCACTTAGTGTAACACCTGTAAGTCCAGTGTATTCTGTATAATCTACACCAATTGTAATAAGATTATATGACGCACGTACACTTGTAATATCCGTACCAGATACCGGACGAAGATAAACTCCCAGATAATGCCATTTCCCGGCAGTTAAATGGTGGGTCAGTGTGGCTACTGTTCCGCAGAAATTGACCACGATAGAACTATCTACCACAGGACCCAGTTTCACGGTCAGGCAGTTAGCTGCATCTTGATTTTTAGAGATGATAACCGCTCCTGGGTTCCAGGTGTCTATGTAAATCCACAATCCCACAGATGCAGTTATAGGTGCACCGTAATTATTAGCTGCAGTTGGGTCAAAGAGGGTATGACCATCTGCTGCCAACATTTGAGATCCAGTACCAGTGAAACTCATAACCCCATTATGTCCCTGAAATGTAGACAGATAATTTACATTTGTCGCAACAGCTGAATTATCGGATAATTCAGGAAGTACTGATCCGTCATCCTGAACAGCTGCCGAGAGAAGAATTACGTCGTTAGTCATCAAAAACATATCCCGGTTGATGTTCGGGCGATCAGTAAATCGCATGAAATTAGTGTAGCCGGTTACTATTCGGTATCTAAAACTGGCATTGTCCGTGACTGCTACCATCGTCAGGCCTGTAATTATTCCGTGGTGCTTAAACTGATAATCTACCAGATTTGCACACTGTTCCTGGTCACATTTCCAATAGGCAACCAATGAAGCTATATTAGGATTGTACTTGTTCATGGTATTTCTCCAATAAAAATCCGCCTGAACCAATGCCTTATTCCAAATACGGATTTCATCAATCTGACCGATAAATCCGCTACCTATAGTCATATTGCTTGTTACATTTGGCAAAACAGCCGGTAGTGAGCCAGTTACAGTTTGCTCCACATTGTTGATGAAAGCTCTCACAGTTCCCTGTGAATAAACAACTGTCATCTGTACCCAATTGTTAACTATCAGCGTATAGTTGATGTTTGCGCTTTGAACTCCTGACTTAATACTTAGCGTGGAATTGGCATTTACCCATACCGACAGGTTATCTTGCTCGATTAATTTGGCAACAGTACCCAGTGTGGTTGGTTTTATCCATAGCTGGAGTGTGGCATATTGAGACTGGTTGAGTTCACTGATACCCGAAACCAGGACATTCCCCGCTCCGTTTGTATTTTGTAATGCATAATTCGTGGTTTGCGAGAAGAGTGGTAGCGAAGCTAAAATAGCGAAAGCTACAAAAAAATGTTTTTTCATGATTTGTTGTTTGTGAGTGATTGTTAAAAAAAAGGAATCCCTATGCAGTGACAGAGGGATTCCTTGGTGATACTGGTTATAAAACAACTTTACGCGTTTGATTACCAACTTTTACTAAATAAGTTCCTTTAACCGGTACACTTATTGTTGTTACCGTTGAACCATTTACTGCTTTTCCTATCAGATGACCGGCTGTGCTGAATACTTCCACAGGAGATTTGGCGTCAACAACATTTATCACGTTGTTAGCTCCCCATACAATAAATTTATTGTCGTCAGCGATATTTTTGATACCTGTGGCAGTAGGAGTATCATTGAATGTAGGATAAGTAATCTTAACGACACCACCCAGTGTAGCAGCAGTTTCTTTCACAATACTGAGGGAATTGATCAATACGATACTACTGTTTGATATGTCCCAGGGCAACCCAAGCTTACACACTACCGGACTATAGAAAGGACTGGTTGTAAACTCGTACTGAACAGTTGTCCAGCTAGAATTGAAAGCAGGGGCACAGCTAATATTAAAACCGATTCCAACTGAGGTCCCGGCGGAATTGAGTTGACTATAATAAGCATCTGCAACATAACCACTTATAGAAACAGTAGAGGCGCCAGTGTTCTGAATGGTTCTTATGCTTAAAGTTACCAGATAAGTACCGGAAGCAGCAAGAGTATGCGAGAAGATATTTAGTGAGGGGGCATTCAATCCCACGGTATTTTTAATAGAACCCGGTCTTGTGTTAGTCGACCCGTTTCCTTGATAACAGAGAATATTACCAAGTGTTCCACCATCAACAATATTGAAAGCGGCAATATATGCGTTCATATATGATTTTTGTGCAGTTGTCATGGCTGCATACTTCATCGAGCCACCTCCTAACCAATCGAAAAGCACGAATGAACCGGGAAGTGCGTTTGTCGCAGCGACAGGATAACTAAGGGCATCTAACGAACATTCACTCTGAATAATAATTCCAGCTGAGGTTGTAATACCTGCCGGACCCACGGCTTTAGTGGAGAATTTCCAGTTTGCCGGTGTTACGTCTGTCTGTGCATTCATGCATGTAGCAAATGAAATTGCTAAAGAAAAAAGTAAAGTTTTTGTTTTCATTGTTGTAATTTTTTTAATTGTTTTCATTGTTTTAATTATTTATATTAGACTTTATTTGAATTAATATTATCCAGCTGGAAACAAAACATTAGCACTAAGTTACACTAAGATTAAATTTATCTCCTCCATTTGTATGGACCAGGTTCAAAATTGTTGTATTATAGTTCGAAAGTATTTGTTTAATAATGAAGGAATCCCAATACCGTGACATTAGGGATTCCTCACTTATACTCGTTATAAAACTACTACCTTACGAGTTTGGGTACCAACTTTTACTAAATAAGTTCCTTTAACAGGTACGCTTACTGTTGTTAGCATTGAACCATTTACGGCTTTTCCTATCAGAGAACCGGCTGTGTTGAATACTTCCACAGAAGATTTGGCGTCAACAACATTTATCACGTTGTTTGCTCCCCATGCGATGAATTTATTGTCGTCAGCGATATTTTTGATGGCATTTGGAGTATCATTGAATGTCGGATAAGAAATCTTAACGGCACCACCCAATGTAGCTGCAGTCTCTTTCACAAGCTTGAGGGAATTTATCAATATGATGGTAGTGTTTGCTATGTCCCAGTTGTTTATCCCAAGCTTTAAATTTACCGGTGTCAGGTCGTAAAGTGGATCTGCATTGGCAACAACGTCAAATTCGTACTGATAGGTTGTCCAATCAGCATTAAAGGCAGGTGCACAATCAATATTGAAAGAGATTCCAGTTGTGCTTCCGGAGTACATGAGCTGATCATACCATGAAGTTGCAACATAAGCACTCACTGTTTTTGGAGCCACGCCAGTGTTCATAATGGTTCTTATGCTGAAGGTTACCATATAAGTGCCAACTGGAAGACCTTTCTGTGTGAAGATATTAAGTGAAGGGGCGCTCATTCCTTGGGCGTTTTTTACGGCACCTGGTCTTGAATTTGTTGACCCATTCCCTTGATAACAGAGAAGATTACCAAGTGATCCGCCATTAACAAACTGGAAAGCAGCAATATATGCGTTAATATTTGATTGATCAGCAGGTGTCATGGCTGCATACTCAGTACCATCTGCTGCTCCTGTCCAATTATTGACCGCGATTGAACCATCATAGCTGTCAGCCCAACGGAAACCTTTGTGCCCATCAGAGGTTACATGACCATA
>JBAWXD010000228.1:0-5828 GCA_037144275.1 Paludibacter sp.
TTCCGATCTATCGGAACATTTTTGCTAAACCAATCGAAGATGCCGTGAAACGGTAGCGGCAACCAACGGTCAGTGACCAACGGGAGATAAAGCCGAGCGAACTTCGTTGATTTTCAATTCTTGGCAAGCCAATCGAAGATGCCGTGAAACGGTAGCGGCAACCAACGGTCAGTGACCAAAGGGAGATAAAGCCGAGCGAACTTCGTTGATTTTCAATTCTTGCTAAACCAATCGAAGATGCCCTGAAACGGTAGCGGCAACCAACGGTCAGCGACCAACGGGAGATAAAGCCGAGCGAACTACGTTGATTTTCAATTCCGAGAATCGGAACTGTTTATGGAGCTTGCGATGGAGTACTTCGATGGAGCTTGCGATGGAGTATTTCGACATTCCGATTTATCGGAACATTCCAATCTATCGGAACATCCCGAGAATCGGGACTGTTCGCTTATAATCATTATGCTGAAAATATCAGCTTTCACAAGATATCTTGTGCTGCTATCGGCGTATAAGGTCCAATTTTTACCTCAAAAATTACAGTACCTGATTCTAAAACGTCAATGGAATGAAATTGTCCGGCAGGAATATGTACCCCGAAAGTATCTTTTTGAAGACTTAACACTTCCGATTGGGTTAGTTCATGTGCATCGTTATAATACAATACCCTTAAACTACCCCGAAGTAGAATATAAGTTTCTGAAGTGTCTGTATGCCGATGTATTGGAAGGATTGTGCCCGGTTCCAAAGCATTCAACAAGCGTTGTGCTTTCGACTCAAGGACTTCATGAAGGTTATAATTCATTCGTAAACGCGGATTGGATTGCGCCTGTTCAGTAAGTGAATCCAACAAATTCAGGTCAATAAGTTTCATAATAGTTTGTTTTATAAGTTTAGTTTAATATATGCTTTGAACAGTTCAGTATCGCAGTAAAGATCTGGCATCCTGCAGAACCGAAACATTATACTCTGATATATTCAGCCCTGACGATGCAAATGGTAATACTTCTTTATAAAAACCACGTAGCAAAACGACAAAATAACTATAATTCCAATCAGATAATAATATGAATGTAATTTAAATACAAAATAGCCAACAGCAATAACGGCCTGCAACAAAGCATAAAAAGTTGAAACGATTAAATGTGGTATCTTCAATTCATTGGCCATTAGTTGGAAAACATGTTTGCGGTGTGCTTCAAATATATTCTCCTTTAATATCAAGCGGTGTATAATGGTCAATATCGTATCCACACCATACACTGCCAGTAAAACGATATAGCTGAAATCGCCCGACTTTAAAATTAGCAAACCCAACAAAAATAATAGAATAAATGCTGCCGATATGGCTCCAACATCTCCTGCAAAACACTTTGCTTTGGTTCTGAAATTAAAAAAATCAAAAACAATCAGGGAAAAAATAAATGTAAAAAGTAAGTCTGCGTCGACAAAGGCTGTCTGATACAAATTAATATAACACAAAACTCCGGCCACTACCAGACTATAGCCACCGGTTATTCCGTTTATCCCATCCATAAAGTTATAGGCATTTAAAATCCCTGTACTAAGTACTAAAGCCAACACGGCAAAATACCAGGGAAAATCAAACAAACCCCACTGATAGAACATAAGAATCATTGAAAAAAGCTGTATCAATAACCGGAGTTTTGTAGATTGTGGGCGAATATCGTCTACAAAACTGATTACAGCTATCAAAGTCAAACCCAGAACAAACCACGGATACTGAAAACCTTCCTGTACAAAATAAAGTAAAACCCCGATATAAAACACAATTCCACCTCCACGCAAGCTAATGGAAGCATGCGAACTACGCTCATTCGGTTTATCGATTATATTAAAATGATCCGCAATTCTGAAATAAACCAGTTCAGCTGCAAACAAAAGGATAAGTAGAAATAAATAGAACATTGTTATTGCTTGGAGATTCGTAAAAATGTATTGCTATAAACTATTAACTGTAAATGGAGCTTGCGAAGGAGTATTTCGATGAAGTATTTCGATGAAGTTTGCGATGCTACTTTCCGATCTATCGGAACATTTTTGCTAAACCAATCGAAGATGCCGTGAAACGGTAGCGGCAACCAACGGTCAGCGACCAACGGGAGATAAAGCCGAGCGAACTTTGTTGATTTTCAATTCCGATCTATCGGAACATTAACTTCGTTGATTTTCAATTCCGAGAATCGGAACTATAAACTATTAATTGTCTTCCTCAGCCCCTCTTCCGCCCTCACCGGCATCATATCAATTCCCAATGCCTTTTTTAGCTTAGCATTCGAAACCACATAATTTTCAGTCAATTTTTGTAAACGTTCAGTATTGAGTGGCAAATGAAATACTGTTCCTATTTTAGCGGCAAACAGCACCAACGATTTATTCCATTTCCATATTCTATCCGGTTTCCCCATAATCCAGGCCATCAGGGATATTAATTCATTGGTCGATAAACTTTCATCATCACCCACATTGTAGATGCCGCCAGCTACATCTTTTTCAATCAATTGTTCGATTACAAAACTCAAATTATCAATCGACGTAAATGATCGTCTGTTCTCAAAAGCACCCAGCGGATACGGAATTCTTTTTTTAACCACCTGATACAATAAATTCAAATTCCCTTTATTCCCCGGACCATGAATCATACAAGGACGAAGAATGTAAGTTCTATTTTTAGTTGAGAGTTCGTCAATTTCTCTTGGCTCTTGGCTCTTGGCTCTTGACTGCTGACTACCGACTGCCGACTGCCGACTTAAAATATACTCCTCTGCCTTTATCTTACTCTCCCCGTACGGTCCTTTCGGACTTGGAATAACATTTTCCGTCAATATCTCACCCTCTACCTTATCAGCAGCGGCTTTCACCGAACTAAAGAAAATAAACTTTTGGGCCTCCGATTTCAAAAACCAGTCATATATCTTTTGGGTTAACCCGGTATTGATTTCAAAATAAACTTGTGCATTGGTTTGATTCTTAGTATCGTGCGCTTTACCCGCTAGGTGTATCACCACATCTACCGCAGGGATACTCTCCAGTTCATTCCAACTAAAGGTTTTTACGACACCCTCTTTCGGTGGTGCAACAATATCCAGCCCATAGATAGTGTGCTGAGCTTTCAGTGCAGCTACTAGATTACTTCCTATAAAACCGTGGATGCCGGTGATTAATATATTCATTGAGTTACTTCTTGTTCACTGTTCTCTGATAACCGCTAACACGTGTATTATAGTTTCAGAATTTCAATGAGTTCTTTGTTGATATATAATGTTTCACGTCCAACTTTTTGCGATTTGAGGATTCCAATTTTTTCAAGTTCTTTTAGATATCTTGATGCCGCTTTCCTTTCAACTTGAAGCTGATTAACAACAAAATCTATTTTTGCATAAGGCTGCTCAAATATCAACTCAACTAATTCCTTTCTGTAAATTTTTGGCGCATGTTGTTGAACATTTGCTATCGTTTTATCCAATAATTGCCTGATAGAGCTGATTTTTTTAATGGTTCTCAGCGCAGTACTTTCAACGGCTTTCAGCATAAAAAGTATCCAATCCTCCCACTCGCCGGTTTTATTGGTTTGATTCAATAGTCTGTAGTATTCCGGCTTATTTTCAATAATATAGGAACTTAAATATAAAATAGGAATTTCAATAAGTTTATTCATTATGAGATAAAGAATATTGAGGATTCTCCCTGTTCTTCCATTACCATCATAAAATGGATGAATACTTTCAAATTGATAATGATAAATAGCCAGACTTATGAGTGGTGATAATTTATGTTCATTTTCGTTGTAATGGATAATAAAGTTAGTCAATAGCCCGAGGATTTCAGCCATATCTTGAGGTGGTGTATAAACCACTTCTCCCGTATTATTATTTTTCAAAACAGTACCTGGCATATTCCTGATTCCGGCAGTATTACCAACTAACTCCTGTTGAATGCTTACTATATCATTTATGGTTAAAAATCCTTGTTTCTCTACCAAATTAAATCCCAGAAATATCGCTTTTCGATAATTTACAACTTCTTTAGTTGCTGCTGACATTGTCGATTTGTCGATTGCAATTGCTTTATACAATTCATCTTGAGTAGTAATTATATTTTCAATCTCCGAACTGTCTTTTGCTTCCTGAAGAACAATTGCATTGACAAGCATCAATTGATTCGGTATTGTTTTAGCAATCCCTTTCAACTCAGCCAATGCGCTGGCAGCTTTAGTAGTTTGGCGAAGAATTTGAATAGTCTCCACCTTTTCTGTTTTGGGAGGTAATTTTTCGAGCATCGAATGTGGTGTCTTTTGTCCCATAGCTGTTTAATTTGTCCTAAAAATACACATTTTGGTACACATGTCAAAATTTTTCTTTCATTGTCAAAAAAACTATCAACTATCCATTGTCCATGGAGTATTTCGATGGAGCTTGCGATGGAGTATTTCGACATTCCGATCTATCGGAACATTCCGATCTATCGGAACATTCTTGGTAAACCAAGCGGCAAAGCCGAGCGAACTTCGTTGATTTTCAATTCTTGCTAAACCAATCGAAGATGCCCTGAAACGGTAGCGGCAACCAACGGTCAGCGACCAACGGGAGATAAAGCCGAGCGAACTACGTTGATTTTCAATTCCGAGAATCGGAACTATTAACTATTGATACGAAAACTTCAGTTTTCACTGATTACTGATTGTGTTTACTATTTTTCCACAACGAGGATACAGGGTTTGAGTTATAACTTAGTTTTTTTGTCAGCTAAGTTCGACAAATGTATTTTCAAGTTTTACATTAAAGTTAATCTCGGCTTTTAATGCTTTGAAAACCTTAATAATTGTGTCGATTGTTGCACTATTTGCACTACTTTCAAGTTTAGAAATTTGCGCCTTTTGTACTCCTATTAATCGTCCTAATTCTTCCTGTGTCAAATGACGTTCTTGTCTTGCTGTTTTAATCATTTTACCCAAAACATCCATACTGAGCTCGTATTCGTATTCTTCTCTTTCTTTTGTTCCAGCTTTTCCTATATACTTGTCTTTCATTTCGGAAAGAGTTGTTGTTTTTATTTCTTTAGTTGCCATGTTAGTTGATTTTTAGTTTGTTTTTGAAATACTTGTCTCTTATTCGTTCTGTTCGTTCTATTTCGCTAGTTGGAACTTTATCCATTTTCTTAATAAAACCATGAGTTGCAATAACTAATGTTTCTTTGTTGTCCGACTTGTCCCAAAATGCAAGAAGTCTGATTTGAAGTCCTGCATATTTTGTACGAAATTCCCAAATATCGTTTTTGATTTTCTTAAAAAGTCGTGGGTCATTCGTTTGTTCAGCAAGATCAATGTTGTAAATGATTTTTCTAGCGGTTTTCTGGTCGAATTTGGCAATAAATTCTTTCCCCCTCTAAAAATTTGGTTTCAAAATATCTCATTGATTTACTTCTATTGTTATACCAACTGTACATAAAAAACATACCAATATGTTTTATATGTCTACTGTTGTTAATGTCGATGACTACAAACAAATAGGACAATAAGACGAACTTGTCCCGACTTGACGGGAGTCGATATTGGGCTATATTGTTTGTTCAATCGGTATTATAACGTACAAAAATAGACAAAGTCTCCATAAATAGAAACTAATGATCTTATCAACTCATTTTCAACTTAGAACATTAACACATTAACAACTCCTTTCTCAAAACTCTCAACTGCTTATGGAGCTTGCGATGGAGTATTTCGATGGAGCTTGTGACATTCCGATCTATCGGAACATTTTTGCTAAACCAATCGAAGATGCCGTGAAACGGTAGCGGCAACCAACGGTCAG
>JBAWXD010000229.1:0-5814 GCA_037144275.1 Paludibacter sp.
AACTATCATTTTTTCAACTCACAACATGGGAACCGTAGAGGATTTGTGCGAAAATATTTCATTAGTCAATAAGGCTAAAATCGTATTGCAGGGAAATGTGGCTGAAATTCGTGCCAATCATACCAGTAAAATGTATCTTGTTCGTTCCGATAATCCTATTTCAGGAAGTGATTTTGAACTGATTTCGCAAATTGAAAAGGATGGTATTGTTGAAAGTAAAATTCAGAAGATGAATGTTGGCAGTAATAATTCGTTGCTTGGTTCACTCATTAAACAGACTGAAATTCATACTTTTGAAGAATTGTTACCCAGCATGAATGATATTTTTATCGAAACAGTAAGATAATAATCATTGACCCTTAACCCTTAAATGTTATGTCGAAAATCACTCTGATAATAAAACGGGAATATACTACCCGTGTGATGAAAAAGTCATTCATCATTCTCACCTTTCTTACTCCTTTGCTTTTTGCCGGAATGATAACCGTTCCACTGTGGCTTTCAAGTTTGAAAGATGGAAGTAAAAAGCATATTTATGTCATTGATCGTACGAATCAATTTAATAAGGTGCTGAAAAGTAACGATAGCTATTTCTTCGATTTCGTAGACCAACCGGTTGACAGGATTCGGAAGTATAATGCTGATAATAAAGATTTTACAGCTTTGTTGTTGATTAGTGATGATCTGATAAAAAATCCGAAAGCTGCAACTATTTACTCGCAGGAGCAAGTAAATATGGAGTTGAAAACCTATATTTCGGACAAATTGAGCAGCTATGTGGAACAACAGAAACTGGCAAAATATAATATACCAAATCTGAAACAAATGGTAGAAAGCTCTCGTGCCAATATTGATATTCCGACAATTAAATGGGGAAAAGATGGCAAGGAAGAAGTCGGTTCGGCCGAATTGGCATTGATAATTGGCATGATTTCAGCCTTTGTAATTTATATGTTTATCGTCATTTATGGTGCGCAGGTCATGGCAGGAGTGGTTCAGGAAAAAACAAGCCGTATTGTAGAAGTAATAATTTCTTCAGTCAAACCGTTTGAGTTGATGATGGGGAAAATTATCGGTATCGCGTTGGTTGGACTTACACAGTTTCTGATGTGGGTTTTACTTACCTCGGCTTTATCATTGGCAGCCGGAAGTTTTTTTGGAGGAAACCTTGATGTGAATACACTGCAACATACCAGTCAGATGGGTGCTCAGGCCATTCCGGCAGGTGGAACGGAAGGGATGATTCGGCAGGTATACAGCATGATGAGCGGATTCGATTTCCTGAAAATATCGATTTTCTTCATTGTGTATTTTTTAGGTGGTTACTTGCTTTATGCTTCGCTTTTTGCTGCTGTTGGCTCAGCTGTTGATAGCGAAACAGATACTCAGCAGTTCTCATTGCCACTAACTTTACCAATCGTTTTTGCTATTTATGCTGCCATTTACAGTGCTCAAAATCCTGATGGGCCGCTCGCTCTCTGGTGTTCCATGATTCCGTTTACCTCGCCAATTGTCATGATGGTTCGATTGCCTTTTGGTGTACCTGTTTGGCAAATAGCAGTTTCATTAAGTATACTTGTTTTGTCGTTTATCGGTACAACCTGGATGGCTGGCAAAATTTACCGAACCGGCATTTTGATGTATGGCAAAAAGGTAACCTGGAAAGAACTTTGGAAATGGTTACGATACTAATTAAAATCAAACAGAATGAATCCTCCTTTTCTCAAACTCAATGACCAAATCCGTATTGTTTCACCTTCGGGTAAAATACATCCTGAACTGATTGACGGTGCAGTAAAAGTACTTAGTTCTTGGGGCTTGCAGGTAACCGAAGGAAAGTTTGGCCGCTCTGAATATGGTCGTTTTGCCGGCACAAAAGAGCAACGAATAGCAGACTTGCAAGAAGCGTTGAACGATCCGACAGTGAAGGCAATTTTGTGTAGTCGTGGTGGCTATGGCATGGCTCAAATTATTGACAAACTTGATTTTACAATCTTTGCAAAATCGCCTAAGTGGCTGATTGGTTTCAGCGATATTACTATTTTGCATAATGTCATTACGAATCTTGGCATTACGTCCATTCATGGCATTATGGCAAAACAGTTGACTGAATTGCCGGCAGATTCTGAACAAGTGATCCGAATGAAAGACAGTTTGTTTGGCAACTTTCCAATGTATTCTATTCCGCTTCACAAACTGAACAGAGCCGGAGAAGCAACAGGAAAGTTGATTGGAGGAAATTTATCCGTTTTAATGGCTTTGCGCGGTAGTCAGTTTGATTTGCCCTACCAAAATAATATTTTATTTATTGAAGATATTGCAGAAAAACCGTATCACATCGACCGCATGATGCAAAACTTGCGGTTTAGTGGCGTTTTGGCTCAACTTTCAGGCTTACTTGTTGGTCAGTTTTCGGAGTGCGACGAAGATCCGCTTATGAAACAGACCATTTCTGAAATTATTCTCAATGCTGTGAGCGACTATACTTTTCCGGTTTGCTTTAATTTCCCAGCAGGGCATGTCGATTATAATTTGCCACTTATTCTGGGTGCAAATGTTAGCTTTGTTGTTAAAGAAACAGAAGCCGAACTAACTTTTTAATGATTTCTGAAAAGAATCTCTTTTTATATTAAAAAGAAAAAATTGCTCCTGCTTTGTCATTCAAAAAAAGTATCTTTGCAATACATTAATTATCAGGCTATTCAAAGCATGTCGTTGCAGAAGTATTTTTTTTTGATTTCTTTCCTTGTGTTTTTCTCCGTTTTTTCAGTTGCCCAACAACTGTATTCCGAGAAAAACTATTCGCATACAACTGATTCGGCTAACGTTAGTGGCTTTTCTTCAAAACAGATTTTACTTACCGACTCCATTATCAATTATGGGAAAATATTTCTGAATTCACCTTATCATCATGGAGGCAAGGGCGAATCCAGTTCTTTCGATTGTTCTGGATTCACATCTTTCGTCTACCGTAATTTTGGGTTTAAACTTGGAGCTTCGTCATCCGATCAGGCTGAACAATTTGATACTGTCGACCGCTGCAACCTGAAAAGAGGCGATTTGGTCTTCTTTGCAGGTCGTCGACCCGGTAAAAGGGTTGGACACGTTGGTATTGTGGTTAATGCCGATCAGGATGGCAGGTTTAATTTTATTCATGCTTCAACCCAGCACGGAATAATTATTTCCAATTCCGACGAACCCTATTATCTCAGACGCTATATAAAAGCCGGACGTGTTATTTTCAATAATCAACAAATTGCTGTTGCACCTGCTGAAGTTAATTTGCAAAAAAACTTTTCACAACAGATGGCTGATAATTCGGCTTATCCGGTTATGGGTTCCACAACACAAACCAAAAAGTTTATTCCTGCACGGTACTATCGCGTAAAAAAGGGGGATAATCTGGTTGATATAGCTTTAAAGTATGGTTTAACCCTGACGGAACTCAAGAAAAAGAATAAAATCAAAGGAAACAAAATTACTCCCAACCAACGGTTGAAAGTAAAAGATGCTGAAACTATGTTGTTGGTCAATGCGCTTCAACCTCGCGAAAACTTGCCGGTTCAACAAGCCGAAAATCAACTGAAACCGGATACGATGAAAGTTGAACAGAAAGCTGTTTTAGCTCAAACAAAAACTTCGCATATTGTGCAGAAAGGCGAGACTTTGTTCAGTATCTCCAATTTATATAACACTTCGATAGAACAGTTGAAGAAAATCAATAATATTTTCAGTGGTATAGTTCATGTTGGACAAAAATTGATAATAATTTCCATTGAAAAAGTAAGTCCAAAACTTGCAATTGCAAAATCTGAATCAACTCCATCGAAAGAACCTGAAAAAAAACCTGAACTTGAAACACAAGCACAGATTCCAGCTAATCAGGCATTTGAAAATACTACTCATATGGTTAAAACTAATGAAACGCTTTTCAGTATTGCTAACATGTATAATTTGTCGGTAGATGAGTTGAAAAAATTCAATAATCTGACTTCCAATAAAATAAAACTGGGTCAGAAGCTGAAACTTGTACAAAATCAAATTTCCGAAACTGTTCCTGTAAAGTCAACTGTGACCAGTTCAGCAAATAAAAAAGAATCTGTCGGCAATAAATTAACTCATAAAGTTAAGTCCGGTGAGACTTATTATTCAATAGCACGTGAGTATGGCTGTAAAGTGGAAGAGTTGAAAGCATGGAACAAAAAATCAGGGAATAAAATCAAATCCGGTCAAAAATTGATTATCTACCAAAAAGCCGATTAGTCAAACAAACTTTGCAATACAGCCAGCGAATGTAAGCTCTGAAATTCGGGGATGTGAAGTCTATAGTATTCAACCATGTTTTTGAGCAATACGGAGCGATTCTCGCGTGTCAGAACCAACTTGTCCATGTTCACGTAGTCAGTGTCTAATAGTTCGGAAAATCGCAAAGTTAGTTCAGGTGTCAGAAAATGAACATGCAGCGGTCTTTCCGGCAAAAATATACCGTTCATCAAATCAAAATATTTTCCACCTTCCTCCACATAGGGTTCGAAGCCAAGATAACGGGTCAGTTTTTGAAGGAAGACAAGATGAAAATTCTGAACTCCTGTTTGACAGCAGTCTAATTGCTGAATGGAATTCTCGAGAAATAAAAATAGTGGTTCATCTGGTTCTGTTTGGCGTAATGATTTGAAAAGGATTTCTGAAATAAACAATGCCAGTGCATTTTTTACCGGATCGAAAGGAATTCCGCTGAATTGGTATTCGAGCCTCATTTCTTTAATGCGCTGTATATCTTTCCCCGGTGAGTGACTTACTTCCAGATTCAATATCGAAAGGGGTTGAAGCAATGCTGAGCGGTTTGCCGACTTTTTCTTGTTCGCTCCATACACTAAATACGAAACACGGCCAAATTCACGTGTATAAACCGTTATGATGGTTGCCGAATCGCTATATTTCGTTTTATGAATAATTAATCCGGTAGTTTTGGCTTGCATAAATTCATTTTGAATGTGCAAATGTAACAAATATATTGATCAGTTTATTCAAAATCAGACTTAAATTAGCTTGTTGTATAAGTCTTTAGCTCTGAAAAATAAGACTTTACGAAAAAATAGAAATATTTGCTGCAAAGCCTTTGTAAATTCAAAAAAGTGCCGTATATTTGCACCCGCAATTGAGGATAACAATGCTCGTGCAACATTGACCGAAAGGTCCCTTCGTCTATCGGTTAGGACGCCAGGTTTTCATCCTGGAAAGAGGGGTTCGACTCCCCTAGGGACTACAAACAAATAAAGATTTAAAAAACAAAGATTGAGATGGCAAATCACAAATCATCGATTAAAAGAATTCGTCAGACTGACAAGAAGAAATTGCACAATCGTTATTATGCAAAAACTGCTCGTAATGCTGTTCGCAAATTGCGTTCAACCACTGACAAAACTGTAGCAACTGAAATGCTACCTAAAATCAGTGCAATGCTCGACAAATTAGCAAAGCGTAATATCATTCACAAAAATAAAGCAGGCAACTTAAAATCCAAGTTAGCTGTGTTTGTGAACAAACTGGCATAATTGCTTCTTATACATTATACAGAAGCCCTTTTCCAAACGGAAAAGGGCTTTTTTGTCATCAGGATGAATCAATTATTATAAGTTGGAATCTGATTTTTTTTGTTACTAATCAATACTCAATATTCCTTGAAAAGGTTATTTTTCATTTTTACTTGTCTCGAGTTATTATCGAGAGATTAATTACTGATAATGCAAATAGTATACACTATGATTTTATTTTTGTCATAATTTAGGCCTACATTTTAGTAAAAACAATACA
>JBAWXD010000230.1:0-5814 GCA_037144275.1 Paludibacter sp.
ATTTCGTCCAAATGAACCATATCAAAACAGAGGGATTCATTCATCTGGTATTGGTATAAATAGATATATAAAGTATTCTCAACTGACTTCAGAGGAACAATCTTATTTATTGGGACAGGGATTATTACAATTTATTAACTTGTTGAATCCAATTTCATTAATGTTAACCTCATATAAATTGGGAACAGAAAAAGATGGAAGTGTTACTCGAGGTAATTTATATTTTAATCATTGGTTGACATCATTTGGATATGATATTTCCACAACAGGATTGTTACAATATCATACTAATAATTTTGCCTTTACATTACACAATTATGTAAACAAAAATCAGTGGATGCCAGGTATAGAATTGGAAACCTTTGATTATTTACTTGGCAAAAATGTAATTAAAGTCCCTATACCAGTTACTGCACGAATTATGGCATGGTTACAACCTCAAAATCAATTGTTCTTCTCCCCAAAATCCCAGTTAGGAGGTTTGATTGAAGCAAAAATACAGTACCCATTATTAAAATCCATATATCCATATATTTCAGTTACTGCCAAAACCAATGGCTGGGTTGCAGGTAATGTTTATTTGGAAAGCAATATTAGTGGTAGTCTTGGACTTAGAGTTAACTTATAATCACTTAATAACTATTACAAAACTCGAAATAAGAAATCTTAAGTTACAATGCCCCAACTCTTCCCTCCCGAAATAATCGAAAATACTGTAGAATGTTACCATGCGAGAATAAGTACGAGCAGTAAGGTCATTTATGGGTTAATTCTTATACTGATTCTGATAGTTTTTATTTCCCTTCCGTTGGTTTATGTAGATATTAGTTCGCAGAGCCGGGGTATAATCCGCTCGCCTTACGAGAATACCACTATTCAGTCGGCATTATATGGCGAAGTAATTTCGTATCGAATGCTGGAGAATAGAGCGGTGAAGAAAGGTGATACACTAATTATTCTGAATTCAGACAAGCTAAACGAACAAATGGCGTTAGGCAATAAGAAAATACAAGAAAATAATCTGTTTATCTCCGATATTGCCTGTTTGCTTTCAACTAAGTACAATCAGCTTTTAACTCCCAAATACCGGGGCGAGTATTATCGGTTTCAGGCAAAAATCAACGAACAAAAAATAAATGTAAATTACCTCAGAAAAGAACTGGCGACTCAAAAAACCTTAGTTGAACAAAAAGTTATTTCCAATTTTGATTACCTGCAATCCAAAAATAATTATGACAAAGCCAATGAACAATTGAAGGCACTAGAGCAGGACTATCAAACTAATTGGGTTGCTGAACAAACCACGTTAAATCAGCAAAACATTGAACTGTTATCGAATATAAAGCAACTTGAAAAAGAAAAGAATCAATACGTGATTCTTGCTCCACTTACAGGAACTTTGGTTCAGGTTGCCGGATTTCAGAAAGGAAATTTTATTTCACCATCACAAAACTTAGCTTATATATCGTCTAATAATCTGTTACTGGCTGAATGTTATATTTCACCCTCCGATATTGGATATATACATCAAAACCAACAGGCATCTTTCCAGTTCGATGCATTTAATTATCGCGATTGGGGAATGGTGCAGGGGAAAGTATCACAAGTATTGAATGATGTAGTACTTATCGACCAAAAACCCATGTTTAGAGTCCGTTGCCTATTAGATAGGAATTCATTGGCGTTGAAAAACGGTTACAGGGGAGATATTCAGAAAGGGTTGACTTTTACAGCACAATTTCAATTAAATCGGCGCAGTCTTTGGCAATTGCTTTTCGACAAAGTGGACAATTGGTTAAACCCTAAACTATTAGCAGTAAAATAGTGAATATAAAAGTAAAACAAAGAGACATTACTGATTGTGGTGCAGCGTGTTTAGCTTCTGTAGCTTCACACTATAAGTTGGAAATGCCTGTTGCTCGTATTCGCCAGATTGCCGGAACAGATACCAAAGGAACAAATGTGCTTGGAATGGTAAAGGCAGCCGAGCAGTTAGGTTTCTCAGCTAAAGGCGTAAAAGGAAATCAGGATTCATTAGGGAAAATTCCGTTACCAACTATTGCTCATGTCATACTGGAACGGGAGAAAGTCCAGTTAAATCATTATGTGGTTATATATAAAGTTAATGACAAACAACTAACTTATATGGACCCTGGTGATGGTGAGATGCACACTTTTACCATTGAAAAGTTTATGAAACAATGGACGGGTGTTTTAATACTCTTAATTCCTAATGATGATTTTGTAGAAAAAAATGAGAAAGTCTCCAATTTCAAATGTTTTTTATTTTTACTTGCCCCTCACAAAAGTATTCTTGTACAAAGTTTAACAGGTGCTATACTTTATACTGTATTAGGCTTATCCACTTCCATTTATATTCAGAAAATAACGGATAACGTGTTACCAACCGGTAATACTAATTTATTGAATTTGTTAAGCGTTGGAATGCTTATCATTGTTGTGTTTCAAATTCTGTTAGGCATAAATCAAACCTTGTTTGTGATTAAAACAGGACAAAAGATTGATACCCGTTTGATTTTAGGTTATTACAAACATTTGCTAAAACTTCCCCAGCGATTTTTCGATACTATGCGGGTAGGTGAAATTATTTCACGCATAAACGATGCCGTAAAGATTCGTGCTTTTATCAATGATGTTTCCATTTCATTGACTGTGAATGTGTTTATCGTTCTTTTTTCTTTCGCGTTGATGTTCATTTACAGTTGGAAACTGGCATTAATCATGTTAATAGTTGTTCCTCTATATACTGTGGTTTACATTATAACCAACAAACTAAACAAAAAACAGGAACGTAAATTAATGGAACATTCTGCTGATTTGGAAAGTCAACTCGTGGAATCATTAAATTCGGTAAGAACAATCAAACAATTTGGAATTGAAGATTTCAGTAATATGAAAACCGAAATCAGGTTTATTGGACTCTTGAAAACAGTTTTCAAATCAGGTAAAAACTCCATGTTCTCCACTTATTCGGCCGAAACAATAAGCAAAGTATTTACCATTATACTACTTTGGGTTGGTTCGTATTTTGTAATTAGTAATGAAATTACTCCCGGTGAATTGTTGTCCTTTTATGCCATTATCGGTTATTTTATGGGACCAATATCCGGTTTAATCGGAGCCAATAAGTCTATACAAAATGCCTTGATTGCTGCCGACCGTCTGTTTGAAATTATGGATTTAGAACGTGAATCTTCTGAAAATAAAGTTGAACTGAAACGTGAAAACATAGGAGATATTAAATTTGAGAATATCCGGTTTGCGTATGGAACAAGAAAAGAAGTTTTCGACGATTTTTCATTTACTATTCCTAAAGGTAAGTTAACCGCAGTGATTGGCGAAAGCGGTTCGGGAAAAACTACTCTGGCTTCGCTATTACAAAAATTATATTCCCTAAACGCCGGTAAAATTACGGTAAATGACCTGGATATTAATCATTTCTCGTATGAGAGTTTGAGAACTATGGTTAGCACAGTGCCTCAACAACTAAGTTTATTTTCGGGCAATATAATTGATAACATTGCTATTGGTGATTTACAACCCGATATGGATCGCATTGTTTCCATTGTTCAACAACTTGGCTTGGTACAGTTTATTGAAAAACTGCCTAATGGATTTAATACCCAAATAGGCGAAAACGGAACTTCACTTTCGGGAGGTGAGAAACAACGACTTGCTATTGCACGGGCATTGTATAAGAATCCGGAAATTCTTATCTTTGACGAAGCTACATCGTCGTTAGATTCAGAATCTGAACAACATGTAAAGGCTGTTATTCAGAATTTAAAACAACAAGACAAAACGATCTTAATTATTGCTCACCGTTTAAGCACAGTGATTGATGCTGATAAAATTGCCATTCTTGAAAATGGTGTTTTAATTGAAGAAGGTAATCATAGTACATTGTTTAAAGAAGGTACATGCTATTATAAAATGTGGCAGAAACAATTACCAATTGGAATCACAAAACTATGAAATTAATTTTAATTAACTGTATTGCGGCTAACTTTTTTCTTCCGTCTATTTTTTCAGACGGAAGGACCATACCTTTGTATTTGTATTTCGCGAATACAAAGAGTCAGTTCACAGACTTATAAGTTGTGGCAAAAAAGTATTTAAAATTTAATTCAAAAGTAAAAATGAAAAACTTAGATTTAAACAATTGCGGTGTCATCGAAATGAACACTAAAGAAATGATTGATTTTACAGGTGGCACATTGGCTGCATTTATTGATGGGATTAATGCTGGAACTGGAGCTGTAAAAATAAATCAAGACAGATACGGTAGCGGTTTTTGGTATACTGTTGGATATGGTATCGGTCTAACAGTTAAACAGGGTGTTGCGTAGATTAAACTTTGTTTTTAAATTATTATTGAACAAGTTGATATAGGTCTAATACATATCAGCTTGTTCTCAATATAAAAGAAAATATATACTTAAGTATAAGATATAGTTCTTTTGAAAGATTTTTAGTTTGTTTCAAAAGTTTTATCTCGTAAATATCAGGAAATAATTTATAGTTCAATAATATGTTTCAAACCAAAGTTGAAATTCCGGTTTCGGAAGTAAAAATTGATTATGAGGACAAAATCATGACCTTAGGTTCCTGTTTTGCTGAGAATATAGGGCAGAAAATGCTGGAAGTCTGGTTTGATACCAATATTAATCCATTTGGGGTACTTTATAACCCGGTTTCGATTCTGAAAAGTATAGAGCTTTTGCTTGAAAATAAGATATTTACCGAAACTGATTTATTTGAACACCGAGGATTGTGGCAAAGCTTTTCGCACAGCAGTCTGTTTTCGGATATCACAGCAGAAAAATGCCTGACCAAAATCAATGAGCGCTACCTTTCCGCTTGTGAATTTATTAAATTAACTGATTTTCTGTTGATTACATTTGGTACGTCCTGGGTTTTTGAGGAAAAATCAAGTGGAAAAGTGGTTTCAAATTGTCATAAATTAGCAGCTAATCATTTTGTTCGCAGAAGATTAACCGTTGAAGAAATTGTAAAAGAATATTCGATACTCATAGAAAAACTCAGTCAATTATTTCCGAAAATGAAGCTAATTTTCAGTGTAAGTCCGATTCGTCACTGGAAGGATGGACCGCACGAGAACAATATAAGTAAAAGCACATTATTGTTGGCAATTAATGAGTTAGAACAAAAATTTTCACAGGTTCATTATTTCCCGGCTTACGAAATTCAAATGGATGAATTACGTGATTACCGATTTTATGCTGCTGATATGTTTCACCCGTCGGATGTGGCTGTGGATTATATTTGGAAACGCTTTTCGGAAACTTATTTTGATGTAAGAACGCTGAAGATAAAAAAAGAAATGGAGCAACTTCGCTCTGATATGTCGCATCGTCCACTTCAACAGGATTCGGAGGAGTTTCTGCTTTTTCAGAAAAATACTGAAAATCGAAAATTGAGAATCATTGAGGAATATCCGTTTTTGAAAAACAGGATATGATAAAAGGCTGCTTTTTGATCAGCCTTTTCTGCGGAAAGTCAGGGATTCGAACCCTGGGTACAGTTGCCCGTACACTTGTACGTGATATATGAATACTATTTAAAATAATTATTGTTTTTTTGTATTTTACAATATCATTCATTAATTGAATATTTTTTGTTCTTCAAATGTGAGTGATTTGAAGTTATGGGATATCTCTATTGATATTTTTGAATCAATTGAGATATCATTTGTTATAGTCAAAGAATGATGATTTGTTTTTGGAAAAGTTGAAGGATGTTTATAACTAAATGTGAAAAATATTGTTGGAG
>JBAWXD010000231.1:0-5729 GCA_037144275.1 Paludibacter sp.
GAGCTCGTCACCGTCGGGATCGGAGGCGACGCAGCGGATAGCGGACGCCGATCCGTAAGTAACTGAGACACAATGGAAAAAAGTTATTAAATCAGGTGGTGTGCTTAAGGATGCAACATACTGGTATCCATCAGCTAGTTCTCTTAAGGGACAGTCAATGAGCGACATGAATGTACCAAACAAAAAGCTGACAGAATCTGAATGGTTAGAAATCAAGGATTTTCTTCGTCCGGTAATGATAAACTTTATTGAATGTAAAAACGTAATGCTTCAGGGTGTTTTGTTTGAGAATTCTCCGAGCTGGAACATTCATCCTTTGCTTTGCACAAATCTGATTATTGAAAATATAACCGTTCGAAATCCGAGTTATGCTCAAAATGGTGATGGAATAGATATCGAATCCTGCAAAAATGTGTTGTTGATTAATAGCAATTTCGATGTAGGCGATGATGGAATCTGCATCAAATCAGGTAAAGATGAAGAAGGTCGCAAGCGTGCTCGTCCGACTGAAAATGTGATTGTAGATAACTGTAAAGTTTTCAAAGCTCATGGTGGATTTGTAGTTGGAAGCGAAATGTCGGGAGGCGTTCGGAATATCTCGGTAAAAAACTGTCAGTTTATGGGTACAGACGTTGGGTTACGATTCAAGAGTAACCGAGGACGTGGAGGTTTAGTCGAAAATATTTATATAAGTGATATTTATATGTTCGACATAACAACCGATTCTTTTTTGTTTGATTTGTATTATGGTGGTAAATCGGCTACTGAATCATTGGAAGAAGGTGAAGAAGCACAAACAACCGCTCAGATTCCAACTGTGACAGTGGAAACACCATCCTTTCGAAACATTTTCGTAAAAAATATTGTATCCAGGAATGCCCGGAGAGCCATGTTTTTTAATGGATTACCGGAAATGAATATCTCCAATATAAATATCGAAAATGCATTCATTAGTTCACAATATGGCGCTTTATTGTGTCAGGCAGATGGAATTAAATTTAAAAATATCCAGATTTTCCCTCAATCAGGTCCTGCAATTACACTTCAGGATGTAAAAAATTTTGATTTGCAGGATTTTAAATATCCGGATTCATTAATGGATGTTGTTAAAGTCACTGGTAAATCAGTAAATATTAAGCTTCCTGAATGTATTCAGAAGCAAAGAATATCAGGTTTGGAATAAAAAATCTGTTTCGGATTAAAAACAAAAGGGCGGATAATTTCTGCCCTTTTGTTTATCACGTTCTGCAATACATTCAGACAGAAACGCCAACAGATTTGAGACTAAGTTACAATCGTATTAACTTGTACGGAAACTGCCTTCCTGAGTACCTTATGAATATTTGTATAGGCAGATAATTACTGTAAGTGTTTGAACCTGAATATCTTCCAAACACTTTGTTATTTTGGGGAAATAACAACTAATTGATATAATATGAATGTTGTAAAATATATAAACTAAGGAATGATTCATTTGAAGTCAATCTAAACACAATCACAGAAAAACAATCTATTGATTAAGTGGATAAATAGCTCTCAAATTCGATCTTTTTGATCTCAAATTACGTAAAACGGGCGTTATCGGAAGATAACACCCGTTTGAAAAAAGAGAAATGATATAGGAATTTTACTTAGATAATGATTTTCATCGAATCGTTCGATCCGGAAGCACGAACTACATAAATTCCCTTTTGGAAATTAGTTGTAGAAATATTAGTTTTTGAAGTTGCTACTTTTTTACCTAGCATATTATAAACTTCAAGATTCACTCCTTTTGGGTTCAAAACTTCAGAACCGTTGAATGTAACTATTTTTTCAGTAATAGTAGAATTTAATCCTGTGCTAACCGGAATAAAAGGTTGACTTGTTTTTACGACATTGGTTACAGAAAGATAGTAATAATTTATACCGCTGGCACGAGAATATAAATAAACTTTACCTGCTTTACCTGTGTAATTATAGGTGTAAGTTGTTGCTGTTGCACCACCGATATTAACTACTGAGTCTAATAGTGACTGATCTTCATTTACAATAATTAAAGTTCTGGTAGCAGAACTACTGGATGAAATCATTCCTGCTGAAATTGTACTTGCACCTGATACTGTAAACAGCAAATAACGAGTGGTAGGAACTTTAGATGGTGAAACCGGAGCTCCTCCTCCACCTGTTTTCAATCTGTAAGAATAAGAAGTTCCATCAATTGTTTTTGCATTTGCATCAATAGCAAATGGAGTAGCAGTAGCACTACCAATAACTAATAAACTGTCAGTAGTGACATAGTTTTTTGTGAAATCAATAGCAGCAGATCCACCTGCAATAGCATTTGCACCAAACGGAGCATTGCTAAAATTCCAAACTGTTTGTGCATTTAACGCAACGATAGCCATAAATGCCATGGCTGATAATAGTAATGTTTTTTTCATAATAAATTGTTTTTAAAATTATTTTTAAATTGTTTCTGATTGTGATGCAAATATATTACTTCTCGATGAATACAATGTGGAAAAATAAATTAAATGAGTGTATTTTTTGACGCAATGCCCAAAAAAGGGGGAAATAATATCGCTTTGAGGAATCAATTCCTTATTTTTGCGTAGGAATCTATCAGTAATACAAATATTATGAAAAAATCGCTACTACTCATCTGCTGTTTAATTCTGGCTTTAACTGCCGGAGCTCAATACCATTTTTCCTTCTCTCATTATACATCTGATAACGGCTTATCGCAAAATAGCATCACGGCTGTAATGAAAGATCACAATGGCTATATGTGGTTTGGTACACGCGATGGCTTAAACCGTTTTGATGGATATAACTTCACCCTGTATAGTTCGAAACCAGATAAAAAGTTATCGATTTTAAGTAACCGCATTTTATCCATCAAAGAAGACAAATGGGGTTCTATCTGGGTTAAAACATACGATGAAATAATTTACAGGATAAATCAATCAACTGAAGAATTAACCAGAATTGAAAAAGGAAATGGCGAGTTACTCAATGATAAAATCCGTGACATTTATACTTTTGCTTCGGGCAATGTGTGGCTTTCGACTTTCGACAATAGCTATTATAAAATTGAAACAAACGAACTAACTCAAAAACTCACGGTTAAGCTATTCAGTCAAAAGAATAAATCTTTAGCTAACAATTCAGTAAAAACAATATTTGAAGATCAGGATTTGAATACCTGGTTTCTATCGCAAAACGGATTACGATGTCTCGAAAAATCGGGGAAAGTTCACGATTACTTTAATATGCAAGCGTTTTACACTTTCAACGAGAACGACAAAAGAATTGTTTTTTCGTCAGAGGGGAAACTTTATCTGTTCGAAAAAAGAAGCAAGACTTTTAAGACAATTGATTTAAAAGGCAATATTATTGTAACTAAAATTGCTTGTTTTAATTCAAGTAATTATATACTCGCCACTCAGGGGAAAGGATTTTTTACTTTTGATGTTTTGCAGGGTAGCTTGCAACAGTTTTCGAAAGAGAAATATCCGGTAATGAAGACCAACGATATTCAGAGTATTTATATTGACAGAGCCGGAGATGCATGGTTAGAAATACGGTCGTCGGGGGTACTTCATTTCTCACCGCAAACGAATAAGATTGTTTATTTCGACACTAAAATGAATGAAGGTCAGGTTACCAACCCGAATTACCTGATTTTCGAAGACGAAAAAGATGTACTCTGGATTCAACCTTATCTGGGATTCTTCTCCTGGTTCGACCGGACAAACAATCGATTGGTTCCGTTTTACAGTGCCTACAGCGACGATATTAATGTACTGTTTTCGTATGGTGTAAATCATGTTTTGTCCGATTCCCAAGGCGTTCTGTGGATAAGCACCAATCGTGGAAACGGATTGTTTAAATGCACTTTCCTACCCGATTATTTTAATCATTATTTGTTCCAGAATCATTCAGTGTACAGCATTTCCAACGAAACACGTGCAATGTTTGAAGATACTAAAAATCGACTTTGGGTGGCATGCAAAGATGGTTCGGTACATGTTTTCGATCAAAACAAAAAAGAAATTGGCACCTTAAGTCGCGACGGAAGAATTACTCCAGGTGGAAATATGGAAGTATTGGTTTACAATTTTCTTCAGGATAAATCCGGAAATATATGGTTAGCCACAAAAAAACAGGGCTTGTTCCGTCTTAAACCAAATGGTGCAGGAAATTCATTCAGAATTGAAAACTTTGTTCACATTCCGGGTGATATTTATTCACCGGCAAGCAATGACTTTTATTCTGTAATTCAGGATTATAACGGTCGGATTTGGGCAGGAAGTTATGGTGGAGGATTGCATATGATTGATGAACAAAATGGAAAAATCAGGTTTATTCATGCCAGGAACGAACTTGTAAATTATCCTAATACCTATTGTTCAAAAGTCCGACAAGTCTTTGCCGATTCCAGAAAGCAAATATGGGTGGCCACTACGGAAGGTTTTGTTCTGTTCAATGCCAATTTCAGCTAGGTAAAAGATAATAAATTCCGGAATTTTCATAGAAATAATGACACCCCCAATAGTTTAGGAGCAAATGATGTCTATAGTATTTTTGAGGATGTGGAAAAAAATATGTGGTTTGGAACTTTTGGTGGTGGCTTGAATAAACTCAAAAAACAAATTGAAAGCAATAAACAACCTGAATTTATTGTATATGACCGCACGAAAAAGATGCCAAATAATGTGGTTTATACCATAATCGACGATAATCAGGGAAATTTGTGGTTAACTACCGAAAACTCCATCGTAAAATTCAGCAAGAAAACGGCGAAAATAGAATCGTTTGGTAAAGGAAATGAACTAGAGAATGTGGAATTTTCTGAAGCCTCTGCTTGTATGCTACAATCGGGCGAGGTTTGTGTTGGTTCAAAATCTGGCTTCTATTCATTCAACCCCGATGCAGTGAAACGTCGTGTAATCAATGCACCACTTGTGTTCACCCGCTTATTGCTTTTCAATAAAGAAGTAGAAATCGGTGACAAAGAAGAAATTCTGGAAAAACCCCTGGATAAAACAGAACAAATAGAATTCAGCAGCAAGCAAAATGTATTTACGCTTGAATTTGCAACCCTGGATATGCGCGCCCCGGAGAAAATTCAGTATGCTTACAAGCTGGACGGATTCGACCACGATTGGAATGAAGTGCAAACCAAGCATTTTGCGTCCTACACTGCCTTGCCTGCCGGCACATATACTTTCCATGTAAAATCTACAGACAGCGAAGGTGTCTGGCTTCAAAATGAACGACTTATTAATATTAAAATCTTACCATCATTCTGGCAATCGGGCTTTGCTAAGTTTATTTATTTTATATTGATTATCGGATTATTTCTTACCACCTTGTACATTTTCATAACCATTTTCAAACTGAAAAACAATGTGCAGCTCGAAAAACAAATGACCGATATGAAGCTTCGTTTTTTTACCGACATTTCGCACGAGTTACGTACGCCGCTCACCTTAATTTCGCTTCCAATCGACAATATTCTTCAGGAAAATCATGATCCGGCTATTCACGAACAACTAACACTTGTAAGACGGAATTTAGACCGGGTGATGGGATTGATTAATCAGATACTCGATTTCCGGAAAATTCAGAATAACAAAATGCGGTTGACTGTGGAAGAAATACACTTTGCAGATTTTACTCGTTTGTGCAGTAGTAATTTTTTGGAAATTGCCCATTCTAAGAATATAGGATTCTATTTGCTG
>JBAWXD010000232.1:0-5668 GCA_037144275.1 Paludibacter sp.
TTACACAGGTATCGGATTATATTCATTATTTAAAATTTTAAGCAAATTCAAAGATGTTTACAAAAACTTCGTTTTTATTCAGGTTGGAATTGTGGATGCAGATAGTTTTCATCACGATGCCGTTGTGGAAACAATTACTGAAAACATCAAACAGGATTTGGGGAAATATGTATATTTAATCAATCAATTGGGTTATAATGCAGAATATCGCTACGCCATTGGAACGGATGTGGCTGAAGAAGTACTCAAAATAGTGCCGGAAATCACTGATAAATACCACAATACTACTTTTATTGGCGGACAATTGGTTTTCAGTGGAACGTACCGTGCATCAAGATTATTGCATAATTTTACAATTTTCTCCATTCAACGTCGCCTGTACAAACTTGGACTGACCACGATTATTATTCCAATTTCGTTGAGAAAAGCCTTACAGGTAAATAATTATAAATAAATTTGCAGATTGCAAAATACAAAACTCAAAATTCAAAGCCATGAAACTTGATTTTTTTAAACAAAGTATAATCAAACAATTTGTTGTCAGCAACTTATCAGTTATTATTGTAGCACTGATTTGTTTTGCCAGCGTTGATTATATTGGCTACCGAAGTGTTGCATTGCTACTTTTGGCCACTGTGTCCATCTTGTCCATGTTTTTCACACTTTATCCGGTTCTCACAGCCGCCACTTTAAGTGCTTTAATCTGGGATTTCTTTTTTATTCCACCGCATTTTACATTTCATGTTAGCAGTTCGGAAGATGTATTGCTTTTGCTTATGTATTTTGTAATTGCGCTGGTCAACGGAGTATTAACATCAAAAGTCAGGGCATTGGAAAAACTGGAGCTACAAAAAGAAGAACGCAGTAATACGCTCAAGCTCTACAAAACACTTTTTGATTCTATTTCGCACGAGCTACGCACCCCGATAGCAACCATTGTAGGTGCTTCCGATAATTTGATGCAAAAAGACTCACATGTTTCGGAAAATGATAAAGCAAAACTGATTGCTGAAATTTCAATTGCTGCCTTTCGCTTGAACCGTTTGATTGATAATTTGTTGAATATGCAACGGCTCGAATCCGGCATGTTGAGTATTAATCCGGATTGGTGTGATGTTAATGAATTAATAAACAGCCCGATAAACCGTTTAAAAGATGAACTTTCAACACATAATCTGCAGGTTCAGATTCAGGAAGATTTTCCCATTGTCCGACTCGATTTTGGGTTGATAGAACAGGCTCTTTTTAATTTGCTACATAATGAAACCTTATACACACCAGCTGATTCAACTATTATCGTTACGGCCGGTTATGCTAAAGGAAACCTAATAATTAGTATTTCGGATAATGGAAAAGGATTTTCGGAGGAAGAGTTGAGAATGTTATTTAGTAAGTTTTATCGTTCAACCGTTAAAACCACAGGAGGAACCGGTTTAGGATTATCTATTGTAAAAGGTTTTGTTGAAGCGCATGAAGGTCAGGTTAAAGTGGAGAATAATACTCCAAGTGGTGCTAAATTTACTATCGAAATTCCTTCAGAAATTTTGGAACTAAATGGTTCTATGGACTTTAGCGATTTTGCTATCAAAGAAAATGTCGAACATGAAACACTGTCCGATCAATATATTCCGAAAGGAAGACGCAAAGAAATAAGTTCAGACGAAATTTGATTTCCAAACGAAAAGAATATGAGTAGCAAAATGAATATTTTAATCATCGACGACGAAGTTCAGATTCGTAAATTGCTTGAAATCACGCTCAATAGCAACGATTACAATACTATGACGGCTGCAACGGCGAAAGAAGGTATTATGATGTCAGTGGTTCACCCACCCGATTTGATTGTGCTCGATTTGGGCTTGCCCGACGAAGATGGACAGCAGGTTCTTCGGAAATTGCGGGAGTGGTATCTGGGTGCTATTATTATCCTTTCCGTTCGAAGTTCGGAAGAAGATATTATCAAAGCTCTGGATAATGGCGCAAACGATTATTTGACTAAACCATTCAGAACAGGAGAATTACTGGCGCGTATACGAACTGCATTACGTCAGACACAAAATACTGCTACAATACAAAAACTCGAATTTGACAATCTTTCTATCGATTTAACTGCCAGAATAGTAACTCTCGATAACGAGCCGTTGAAACTTACAGCAACAGAATATTCCTTACTCACTTTGCTGGCAAAAAACGATGGAAAAGTATTAACTCACCAATACATTTTAAAACAAATATGGGGACCGGGCTACACCCAGCAATCTCAATATCTCCGTGTTTTTGTAGGACAATTGCGCAAAAAGATTGAACCAAATCCAATTAATCCCAAATTTATTCTCACCGAATCCGGCATTGGTTATCGTTTCTGCACCAAAGTGGAAGAGTGACCAAAATTGCTTACCTTTGCTGTTATAAATAACGATAACAAAGCAATAAAACAATGATAAAAAAAGGAGATACCGTGCGTTTTCTGAACGCAGTGGGTGGAGGTGTGGTTTTACGTGTGGATGAAACAAAAAAAATGCTCTATGTGGAAGATGCCGATGGCTTCGAAATCCCGGTATTTGAACGTGAATGCGTCATGGTGGGTGTGGTAAATGAAAAAACAAACTTTCCTGTAAAAGATTTTAAAACAAAATCAACCGAGAATACAAAATCGAAAGAAGCAGAAACTCTCCCCTCTCCTCAAGGAGAGGGGTTGGGGGTGAGGTCAGAACCAATTCTTGAAACTCCCGATGGTGAAACGCTCAAAGCCTTGCTTGCATTTTTCCCTATCGACATCAAACAACTTCAGACTACTTCCTACGAATGTTATCTGGTGAATGATAGTAATTTTTTCCTTTATTACAATGTGATAAATGGCGAAAATGACCAATGGAAAAGCATTGCCAACGGCCTGATTGAGCCTAATATGCAGGAATTGATGGCTGAAATTTCGAAAGAGCAATTAAGTGCATGGGAACGGATTCGCGTGCAACTCATTCCATTTAAACAAGACAAAAACTACAGCCCTCAAGATGTTATAGATGCCAATTTAAAAATTAATGCAGTAAAATTCTACAAACTTCACAGTTTTACCGAGAATGATTATTTCGACGAGCCGGCCATGATGATTGACATTTGTTCGGAAAAAGAAAAGGAAGCCGAAATTCAGAAATTGGCTGACATTTCACCGGAAGAAATCAAACAAGCCATGTTTTCGAAGGAAGAAAGCGGTCGGCCACGTATAATCAAACGCCCTCAAATTGCCGAAACCATTGAGATTGATCTGCATATCAACGAATTGCTCGATACTACTGCCGGACTTTCGAATGCAGCCATGCTTCAGTGTCAGCTCGATAAATTTCATGAAGTACTCAACGAGAATAAAAACCGCAAAGGACAAAAAATCGTATTTATTCACGGCAAAGGCGAAGGTGTATTGCGGAAAGAAATAGAAAAACTACTCAAAACCCAATATAAAACTTACTATTTTCAGGACGCTTCCTTTAGGGAATACGGTTTTGGAGCAACAATGGTAACGATTAAATGATATAAAAAAACGATTTACAATTGTCCTAAGGCAATTGTAAATCGTAAATCTAAAATCGTAAATTATATTTTTATTTGTTTACTCTGAATTGTTGGTTTCCGTTTACAAGAAAATCTACAATTTGTTTCGCTGCAGCAATTCCGGCATTAATATTGGCTTCCGAAGTTTGTGCGCCCATTTTCTTTGGTGTTGTAAAGTAGCGACCAGCGAGTTTTTCAGTCAATTCGGCATTATTTCCCGGTTCAATATCAGTCACATATTTGAAATCGGGACGAGCCACCATAAATTCCAGGATTTCCTGTTCGTCAATCACTTCCTTGCGGGCAGTATTTACCAGTACAGCACCTTTTGGCATACGACCAAGCAATGCAGCATTAATTGATTTTTTAGTTTCAGGCGTTGCAGGTATATGTACTGAAACAATATCGCAGGTTGCATACAATTCTTCTACTGACTTCAATGGTTTTACTGCATCGTTAGTCATTACAATTTCAGGGCAATAGGCATCATAAGCAAAGAGCTCCATACCAAAACCTTTGGCAATACGCGCCACATTGCGACCCACATTACCATATGCATGAATTCCCAGTTTTTTGCCCATCAATTCTGTACCTGAAGTGCCATTGTAAAAATTACGAACTGCATAAACGAGCAATCCAAAAACAAGCTCAGCAACTGCGTTAGCATTCTGTCCCGGGGTATTCATGACGCAGACTCCGGCAGCTGAAGCAGCTTCCAAATCCACATTATCGTAACCGGCACCGGCACGAACCACAATTTTCAATTGTTTGGCAGCAGCAATCACTTCAGCATCAATAATGTCACTGCGAATAATGATAGCATTAGCATCTGCAACGGCATCAAGCAATTGTTGCTTTTCTGAATATTTTTCAAGCAAAGCAAGTTCAAAACCAGCTGCTTCAATTTCCTGTCGGATTCCGTCCACTGCAATCTTTGCAAATGGTTTATCTGTAGCAATAAGTACTTTCATATAAGCCCCTCAATCCCCCAAAGGGGGAATTTAATTAGTTTGATTTGTATATTTTAACTGCACAACCCAAAGTTTCCCTCCTGCGGAGGGGTTAGGGGAGGCTTTAATGTTGTTTTTCAAATTCAGCCATACAATCAACGAGTGCCTGGACACTTTCTATTGGCATGGCATTATAAATAGAAGCGCGGAAACCACCAACCGAGCGGTGTCCTTTAATTCCATCCATTCCAGCTTCTGTTGCAAATTTCAAGAAATCAGCTTCCAATTCAGCATATTCGGGTTTCATTACGAAACAAACATTCATGCGTGAACGATCTTCTTTTGCAGCAGTTCCGACAAACATTTTGCTATTGTCAATTGCATTGTAAATTAAATCAGCTTTCGCAATGTTTTTCTTTTCCATTTCAACCAATCCACCGTTTGCTTTCAACCATCGCAAGGTTTCCATAGCACTGTAAATCGGCAAAACGGGTGGAGTATTGTACATTGAACCTTCAGCGATATGAATTTTGTAATTCAACATACTTGGGATATAACGAGAAACTTTTCCAAGTAATTCATCTTTAACAATTACAAATGCCAATCCGGCTGGAGCGAGATTCTTTTGAGCACCACCATAAATGATGCCGTATTTTGATACATCCATAGGACGTGAGAAAATATCAGAAGACATATCAGCCACCAATGGCACCGCTGAGTCTAAATCAACCAACAACTCCGTTCCATAAATGGTATTATTGGTGGTGATATGGAAATAATCAGCATCAGCCGGAATTACATAATCTTTTGGAATGAAGGTATAGTTGGCATCTTTCGACGAAGCCACTTCGACTACTTCCCCAAAACCTTTAGCTTCTTTCATCGCTTTACTTGCCCACACACCCGTGTTTAGATAAGCAGCTTTCTTTTCGAGGAGGTTGAATGGAACCATGCAAAATTGCATGCTGGCACCACTTCCTAAAAACAGTACAGAGTATCCTTCAGGAATATTTAATAATTCAATAAATAATTCTCTGGCTTCGGCAATTACCGCTTCAAAACCTTTTGAACGGTGGCTAATTTCCAATACAGAAAGTCCTGATCCATTGAAATCTAACACTGCCTGAGCTGTTTTTTCGATAACTTCGCGTGGCAAAATAGATGGTCCC
>JBAWXD010000233.1:0-5615 GCA_037144275.1 Paludibacter sp.
TGCTAATTTTTACAAGGAAATCAAACAATACGATAAAGCAATTGCGTCTTATGAGCGACTTGAAAGTCTGGCGGGAATTAATCAGGCGCTTTCACTCGAAAAATTTCAATTGTATCTGCAACTAAACAATCAGAAAAAAGGAATAGCAGAAATTGACAAATTAGTCAACAAATATCCGTCTGAATCTCGTTATAAAGTTTTTCGCGGTGATATTTACTTAGGTCAGAAAATGCCACAAAAAGCATTTGAAATTTATCAGCAGGTTATGAAGGATGACCCTCAAAATGCCATTGTATATGTTTCTCTTTCGAATTACTATAAAGCTGAAAATCAACCGGAAAAAGCGATGCAGTCCATCGTAAGTGCGTTGAAAAACGAACAGCTGGATGCTGAGACTAAAGTGCAGATTTTGGGGCAATATGTTGAAAAACTGGTTCACGACTCAACAAAACTGAGCGAAACAGAGAGTTTATTCAAGCTGCTTGTTGACCGATATCCAATGGAAGAGCAGGTTCATGGCTATTATGCCGTTTTTTTACAGGTTCAGAAACGTAATGCTGAAGCCATTTCGGAATTGGAATCGATACTTAATATCAATTCTAAAAATGACCAAACCTGGATGCGATTGATTCAGATATACATTGGCGAAAAGAATTTCAGGCAAACAGTTATTGTAACCGACCGTGCTATTGAGAATTTACCAAAATTGCCGGCATGGTATTTTTACCGTGGCATTGCTGAGTTTCAACTTGAGAAATATCCCGAGGCACTTGTTTCATATAAAACCGGGTTACCGTTAATTGCTTCTGATCAATTGGATTTGAAAAGTGATTTTTATGCTCAAATTGCTGATACTTATTTTAAAGTGAGTAAAAAAGATTCGGCCTTTGCTAATTATGAGAAGTCTTTAGCTGCAAATCCAAAAAATATAATGGTAATGAATAATTATGCGTATTATCTTTCACTTGCAAAAAATGATTTAAAAAAAGCGGAGAGAATGAGTGCCAAAACGGTGGAACTTGAGCCGAAGAATAGCACCTATTTGGATACCTACGCCTGGATTTTGTATCAACAGAGCAATTTTTCATTGGCCAAATATTATATCGAACGGGCAATAGACAATATGAAAAAAGAAGAAGAATCAAGCGTGATTTTAGAACATTATGGCGATATTCTGTGGATGACTAAAAATGACGATAAAGCATTGAAAATGTGGCAAAAATCGTTAGAAACTGGAAATAAAACTGACGATTTGAAAAAGAAAATCGATAATAAAGGCTGGAAAAGATGAAAAAATTATTCGTTGGTAGTCGGAAGTCGGAAGTCGGAAGTTTGAAGTATATTGTCAGAAAATATTCTTTATTAATCTTAGTTAGTGCGATAGTATTTTCGGGTTGTAAAACTGCGAAAAACATTTCGAAGCCTGTAGTTGACAAAATACCAAATCCGGTTGTTCAGGTTATCGAACAGGTTCAGAAAAACCAACCACAGTTCAAAACAGCAAACGTTAGCAAAATGGCTTTGGAATTGCAACTTGGCGAACGGAAAGTGAATGTTTCGGCTACTTGTAAGATAAAAAATGACTCGGCTCTATTTCTTTCAATTCAACCATTTTTAGGAATTGAAATGTTCAAAGCTGAATTTACAAGCGACAGTATTAAGATCTTTGATAAAATGAATATGCGGTATTATGCTACCGATTATTCGTATTTTCGTAACCAATTTGGAGTGGCGGTTGATTTTCAAGGCTTGCAATCGCTTCTTACTGCACGTTTTTTCTGTGTAGAGCAAAAAAATATTTCCACTGATAGCTGCAAATTAATTGTATCAATGCCTTCAGGAAACAATATTATCAATTTCGAAACCAAAAACATGATTCAGAAAACTGAAATTGATCAAAAGAATAGTATTCAACAAATTACGTTAACAACAAAAAAAAGTAATTATCAATTACAAACAACATATTCCGATTATTTGCTTGAAAATGGATTCAATTTTCCTCAGAAAATCAGTTTGAAAATCAGGAGTCCGAAAACCACAGCAAGTTGCGATTTCTCTATTTTGAAAGTGATTTTTAATACAGATATTAAGTTTATTCCTACAAGTTCGGAGCGTTTCACTCATGCCAATTTAGACCATTTGTTAAATAAATAACACGATGATAAAACAAAGATTGAACCGATTCCTGATACTGGCAGTTTCGTTGATAATGGCTATTAGTAGTCTGACTGCACAATCAGTGAAAGAACTGGAAATACAGCGTAAACAGGCACTTCAGAGGCTTGAAATGACAAGTAAAATGCTCAATGAAACCAAAAAATCACAGAAAAGTTCGTTGAATAAACTCAGTATTATTTCAAAAAATATCAATGACCGAAAAACATTGATTAAAAATATCGGTACTGAAATAGGAAAACTCGATCAACAAATTGGACAATTAAATCAGGAAAAAGTCAGATTGGAAGGCAATCTCAAAGCATTAAAAGCCGATTATGCCCGCTTGGTTCAGGAAGCACATATCAATCGTAGTTTATATAGCAAAATTATGTTTGTGCTATCTGCCAAATCATTCGACCAATCTTACCGGCGACTACGTTACTTGCAGGAATACAGTGACTATCGCAAAGAACAAGTTCGCAAAATTGAAGGTGTTAAAATTCAGATCGAACACAAAAATGACAGTCTACAAGTACATAAAGTCACTAAAGTACAGGTAGTGAAACAAAAAGTAACTGAGACTCAAAACTTGTCAAAAGACCAACAAAAGGAAAAAGTATTATTGACAGATTTACAAAAGAAAGAGAAAAAACTTCGTGACGACTTGAAAGTTCAACAAAAAAAAGCAGCCGAACTCAATAATAAAATTGAACGCTTGATAGCCGAAGAAATTCGGAAGGCAGAAGCTAAACGTGCTGCGGCTGAAAAGAAACGATTGGCTGAAGAACATGCAACTGAGAAAAAACTAACTGCCGAAGAAGTGAAAACGCCAAAAACTAGTTCAAAAAAAGAACCAAAAACCAGTGTTGAAGCTTCAAAATCCGTCTCAAATTCGTCCGTTTCACTTTTAACTAAAGAGGAAACCTTACTTTCAGGCAATTTTGAAAAGAATCAGGGACGTTTACCATGGCCAACATCAAATGGTTTTATTAGTGGACATTTTGGAATTCACGAACATCCGGTTTTGAAACACGTAACTACCAACAACAAGGGGATTTACGTTCAAACCCCGATTGGAAGTTCTGCCCGTGCAGTGTTCGAAGGCATAGTTACACAACGTTTTTCCATTCCGGGAAGCAATAATGCGGTTATTATTCAGCATGGAAATTACCGAACTGTATATGCCAATCTGACACAGATTTTCGTTCGTGAAGGCGATCATGTTTCTGCAAAACAAGCCATTGGTAAAATTTATACTGACGACGAGCGCGACAACAAAACAGAATTATATTTTCAGGTTTGGTACGGAAAAACACTTCAAAATCCTGAAAGTTGGATAGCGAGGTAAAAACCACCTAAATCCCCCACAGGGGGACTAAAAGACAATTTCTATTAATTAGTGCATTTTTTGAAATAATTTCTATGAATATCGAAACAACGAGTCCCCCTGTGGGGGATTCAGGGGGCTTCCCCCAGCAGGTTGATTATGGTGATAGTAATATTATCACCCTTGAAGGTCTCGAACACGTTCGTCGTCGCCCGGGTATGTACATTGGTAAGCTTGGCGATGGATCTCATGTTGACGATGGGATATATGTGCTTTTGAAAGAAGTATTGGACAACTGTATTGACGAATACCGCATGGGCGCCGGAAAGAATATTGATGTCCGGGTAAATATGGGTCAGGTTGAAGTACGGGATTACGGACGTGGCATTCCACTGGGAAAAATGATTGAAGCTGTGTCGATAATGAATACAGGTGGAAAATATGATTCGAAAGCATTTAAAAAATCTGTTGGGCTCAATGGTGTGGGAACTAAAGCAGTAAACGCACTTTCCAATAAATTTATGGTACAAAGTTTTCGAGATGGACAATGCCGCAAAGCAGAATTTGAAAAAGGAAAGTTGGTTAGCGATTCTGAGATATTTGCAGACAATTCTGAGCGTGGCACCTACATTCATTTCGAACCAGATGATACTCTATTTGAAAACTATGTTTACAAAGATGAGTATATCGAAACCATGTTGCGAAATTATGCCTACTTGAATACAGGTTTGACCATTAACTTCAACGGAAAAAAAATCCTTTCGAAAAATGGATTAACCGATTTGTTGAATGAGAATATAACTGCTCAAGCCCTCTATCCGATTATCCACCTGAAAGGCGAAGATATTGAAATAGCTTTTACGCATAGCGATCAGTACGGTGAAGAATATTATTCCTTTGTCAATGGTCAACATACGACGCAAGGAGGTACTCTTCAAAGTGCATTCCGTGAAGCGGTGGCACGAACTATAAAAGAGTTTTATTCTAAGAATCAGGAATTGGCGGATATCCGCAATGGAATTATTGCCGCAGTGGCAATTAGCGTTGAAGAACCGATTTTTGAATCACAAACCAAAACCAAACTTGGATCGCGTGATATGGCAAAAGATGGTATCTCTGTAAATAAATTCATTTCCGATTTTCTAAAAAAAGAACTGGACAATTATCTTCATCGGAACAGTGAAACAGCAAATACTTTACTTCAGAAAATCCAGGATTCGGAAAAAGAACGTAAAGCCATTGCCGGAGTTACAAAACTGGCTCGTGAACGTGCAAAAAAAGTAAACCTTCACAACAAAAAGCTTCGTGATTGCCGTTGTCATTTCAACGATACCCTTACCAAAGACGAAACAAAAAACCTTGCAATAGAGAATTCCTGTATTTTCATTACTGAAGGTGATTCCGCAAGTGGTTCTATTACAAAAAGCCGGGATGTAAATACACAGGCTGTATTTAGTCTAAAAGGTAAACCGCTGAACAGCTACGGCTTGACAAAAAAAATTGTATACGAAAACGAGGAATTTAATTTGCTTCAGGCAGCTTTAAATATTGAGGATGGGATTGACAACCTACGCTATAACAAAGTTATTGTGGCCACCGATGCCGATGTGGACGGAATGCATATCCGACTGCTACTCATTACCTTTTTCCTGCAATTTTTCCCCGATTTAATAAAAAAAGGACATGTTCATATTCTACAAACGCCACTATTTCGGGTGCGTAGCAAAAAAGAAACTTTTTATTGTTATTCGGAAGAAGAACGTTTGTCGGCCATGGCAAAAGTTGGAGTAAATCCTGAAATAACCCGATTTAAAGGACTGGGTGAAATTTCACCCGACGAATTCAAACACTTTATTGGCAAAGACATGCGCCTGGATCAGGTATCATTGAAAAAAGAAGATGCTGTTGTGGATTTACTCTCGTTCTATATGGGTAAAAATACGCCTGAACGTCAAAACTTTATTATTGATAATTTGGTGGTGGAAGAGGATGTGTAAAGAATTTACAATTTATTCATTTACGATTTACAATTTGAATGCATCTTGATAAAATTAGCACTCAAGGAATAAAATACGCCGGTTCCAAATTAAAAATTATACCCTATATTAGTCACATTCTGTCAGAATTGAGT
>JBAWXD010000234.1:0-5579 GCA_037144275.1 Paludibacter sp.
ATCTCAAATCACAAGCTGCTTGTTTTTTGATGGTTGATAATTATTTTGATCTTTCAGTTTCGCAAATCCTTCTTTGATAGCATCTTCGGTTAGCGACGAAATCCATAAGCGTTTTACCGGACATTTGCAAAGTGCTTTTTGCATCACCCAGCGCTGAATCAATTCACCTTCCTGCCCCGCATCACCGCAATTCACCACTTCGTCTGCGCTTGCCATCAGTGTTTCTATGACTTTGAATTGTTTTTGAATTCCGCTATCGTTCATCACTTTAATTCCAAAACGTTGCGGAATCATAGGTAATTGACTCAAAGCCCATGCTTTCCATTCCGGCTTATATTCATTCGGTTCTAATAATCCACATAGATGGCCGAATGTCCATGTTACCTGATATCCGTTTCCTTCAATATAACCGTCTTTTCGGGTTCTCGCACCCAAAATTTCGGCTATATCACGTGCTACACTGGGTTTTTCTGCAATGCAAACTATCATTAGTTGGTTGTAGGGTTAACTGGTTAATTCGTTTATTGGTTTTAAAGAGGGACACAAAAATACGGAAAAAACTTTGATTTTTCACCTGAATAAACCGAAGTCTTTTATAAAAATGAATCCATTATAGAGCTAATCTATTCAGTTATAATAAATATGAATGTACTTTTATTACTGAAAAATTTCCATAATTTTCGTATCTTTGCACTCGATAAAAAAACACAGGATTTAGGTAATTTCAGGTATAAAAAAGATTAAGTATATGTTTAAAAATCAACAAATTGCACCCGATATTTTTTATGTCGGTGTGAACGACAGACAGAAGCATAAGTTTGAAAATATGATTTCGTTACCCAACGGGGTTTCGTATAATTCGTATCTGATTGTAGATGAAAAAGTCGCTTTGGTAGATACAGTTGAAGTTCAGTTTGGCGATATTTTTATTGATAAAATTCAGTCGCAGCTACAGGGCAGAACTGTCGACTACCTGATAATCAACCACATGGAGCCGGACCATTCCGGTTCTATCCGCTCCATCCGGAAATATTATCCTGATATGATTATAGTGGGCAATTCAAAGACACTGAGCATGGTGGAAGGATATTACGGAGTTACCGATAATACGCTTGAAATAAAAGATGGAGAAATTTTATCGCTAGGAAAACACAAACTACAGTTTCACCTGACACCAATGGTTCACTGGCCTGAAACCATGATGACTTACGATATGACTGAAATGGTGCTGTTTTCGGGAGATGCTTTCGGGTGTTTTGGAACATTGGATGGAGCTGTAGTAGACGATAAATTAGACGTAAATCGTTACTGGGACGAAATGGCACGTTATTATGCTAATGTTGTTGGAAAATATGGTTCGGCCATTCAAAAAGCGCTAAAAAAGCTTACTCCGCTCGAATTTAAGTATATTTGCAGCACACACGGACCGGTTTGGAAAAAATACATTACCGAAGTGGTGGATATGTACGACCAGTTCAGCCGTTATCACGGTGATGATGGTGTAGTAATCATTTATGGTTCGATGTACGGAAACACAGAATTAATGGCTGAAACGGTAGCTCAGGGAGTAGCGGAAATGGGAGTGAAAAACATTATCATTCACAATGTTTCGAAAAGCGATCCGAGTATTATTATCCGTGATGTTTTCAAATATAAAGGATTGATAGTGGGAAGTCCGACCTATAGCAACGAGCTTTTTCCTGAAATTGATTCAATTCTGAGAAAAATAGAAATTCGACAAGTGAAAAATCGGGTTTTTGGTTGTTTTGGGTCATATACATGGGCAAGTGCTGCCGTGAAACGTCTTAAAACTTTCGTAGAAAATATGAAATGGCAATCTGCAGAAATATTGGTAGATGAAAAACAGGGATTGAAAGAAGCTAATTATAAAGCTTGTCTGGAACTGGGACGTCAGGTCGCGATTTTGATGAAAGACTTGGTTGATGAACCCGAACATTGCGTGTAGTCAAAAGCCCCCTAAATCCCACCTTAGTGGACTTAATAATTTGTATTATTCGTTTTAATTCATAAGATTCTTGGCAATGGAAAAATTAACAATTATTACACCAACATTTTTATTTTCAGCTATTTCGTTGATATTACTGGCATTTACTAACCGGTTTTTGTCGTATGCTCAACTGGTGCGAACGCTCAAAGACCGTTATATGGATGACCATTCGGCAATGACTCATGCTCAAATTATGAACTTGCGTAAACGGCTTTACCTAACCAAGAATATGCAATTATTTGGTGTTGCCAGCCTACTACTTTGCGTAGCAACTATGTTTCTGATTTACATAGGTTTACAAATCATATCGGCTTATGTTTTCGGAATTGCTTTGATATTTCTGATAATTTCACTTTCTTTGTCGGTGTGGGAAATTCAGATTTCAGCCCGGTCGCTGGAAATTTATCTGAGTAATATGGAAAATAAAAAAGATAATGTACCCCAAACCCCTAAAGGGTCTTGAAGACAAACTTTTGATAAAAAAAACACTAATCTAACTCCCCTTGAGGGGCTGAGGTAAATATGAATAATGGATTTGTACGTGTTGCTGCTGCCATACCCGAACTTCGGGTGGCAGATTGTGTTTTCAATGCTGCCCGAATGGCCGATTTGGTTCGGAAAGGCGAAGAGGAAAAAGTACAGGTTATCTGTTTTCCTGAATTATCTATAACAGGCTATACCTGTGCCGATTTATTTTTTCAACAGCAATTGCTCGACGATGCAAAAAAAGCGTTGAATGAACTTCAAATGCTGACATTTTCAACCACAGCTGTCATAATTGTAGGAATGCCCTTAAAAGTTCAAAATCAATTATTCAACACGGCAGTTGTGTTACAGGGCGGTCATATTCTCGGAGTTGTTCCTAAAACTCACTTACCAAACAACAATGAATTTTACGAAAAACGATGGTTTGCTCCGGCAAAATCTACCGATATTAAAACTGTTTTATTATCGGGTGAAGAAGTTCCCTTTGGAACGAATTTACTTTTCAGTGATGGAAAATTCTCCTTTGCTATTGAGCTTTGCGAAGATCTTTGGGTACCCATTCCACCAAGTTCGCAACATGTGTTAAATGGTGCCGATGTCATTTTCAACCTTTCGGCAACGAATGAATTAATTGGCAAACATGCCTACCTACACCAACTTATTGAGCAACAATCGGCAAGATGTGTAGCTGGTTATGTTTATGCTTCGGCAGGTGCCGGAGAATCAACCACCGATGTAGTGTATGCGGGAAACGGTCTTATCGCTGAGAATGGAAAAATCATTGCAAATTCCGAACGGTTTTCGTTCGAACCACAGCTAATTGTCAGTGAAATTGATATTGAACGATTGCAGGCTGATCGTTTACGAAACACCAATTTCACCAACGACAAATCGAATGAAGAATATCGGACGGTGAAACTGGAAGATGCTCATTTCACTCATTTTGAACTAAAGCGAATTTTTGATAAACATCCGTTTGTTCCTCCTTTACAAAATCGTGAAGCAAGTTGCGAGGAGATTTTTTCCATCCAGGTTGGCGGTTTGGCCAAACGCTGGAAACATTCGAATGCTCAATCCCTTGTGTTGGGAATTTCAGGTGGTTTGGATTCTACACTGGCATTGCTGGTTTGCGTAAAAACTGCCGACAAACTTGGTTACGACCGAAAACGAATTATAGGCATTACCATGCCGGGATTCGGAACTACAAATAGAACTTATTCTAACGCCGTAAACTTAATGAAATCATTAGGAATTACGATGCTTGAAATTTCGATTAAAGATGCTTCAATCCAGCATTTTAAAGATATAAACCATAATCCGAACCAACACGATGTGACCTATGAAAATACCCAGGCTCGTGAACGAACGCAGATTCTGATGGACATTGCCAATAAGCATAACGGTTTGGTAATCGGCACCGGTGATTTGTCGGAGCTTGCCCTCGGTTGGGCAACGTATAACGGCGATCACATGTCGATGTATGGCGTAAATTCAGGTGTTCCAAAAACTCTGGTACGTTATTTAGTAGACTTTGCTGCTCATAAATTAGATAAAGTTTCGGAAGAAATTCTGCGAGATGTGCTTGATACTCCGGTTAGTCCTGAGTTACTTCCGGCTGACGAAAACGGAGATATTGCACAAAAGACCGAAGACATTGTTGGGCCTTATGAATTGCACGATTTTTTCCTTTATTATATGGTGCGGTTTGGGTTTAGTCCGGCAAAAATACTTTTCTTAGCCAAAATTGCTTTTATTGAAACATACGAAACTGAAACAATTGAGAAATGGCTGAAAGTCTTTATTACAAGGTTTTTCGCACAACAATTTAAACGTTCCTGCCAACCTGATGGACCAAAAGTAGGTTCAATAAACCTTTCACCACGTGGTGATTGGCGCATGCCCAGCGATGCTATTGCTTTCTCATTTGACAATTAAACTGATAACATAAATATGCTCAATCAACTATTTTACGGAAACACCCTCTATAATTGGATGATATCATTAATTATCATTCTCGGTGCTTTAATTCTTAACAAAATTATTGTTTTGCTGAACAAATATGTTATTCAAAAACTGACAAGCAAAACGAAGAATCGACTCGATGACATTCTTTTTCAGATGTTGGAATCCCCTGTTTTATTAGGGATTACACTTTTTGCCATATGGATTGCCGCTAAAAGACTGGATTTGGGTTTTCAGGTTGAAAATATAATTGCCAAGTCGTACAAAATACTCACCGTTATCAATATCACATGGTTTGTTGCCCGGTTGGTAAATTCATTGATTGAAGAATATTGGGTTCCAGAAAAAGGTGAACATTCCAAACATAAAATCCTTGACACACATCTTATCTCCATAATTCGACGAACAATTCTGACGATAATATGGTCAATCGGTGGCGTTATGGCACTGAATAATATTGGGGTGGATGTTCGTGCTTTGCTTGGTACATTAGGAATTGGAGGGTTAGCTTTTGCTTTAGCAGCGCAGGATACAATTAAAAATATTTTCGGTGGAATAACCATTTTTACTGATCGTCCGTTTCGAATGGGTGACCGGGTAAAAGTAGACAAATACGATGGATTTATTGAAGATATTGGAATACGCAGCACTCGGTTGCGGACTTTAGAAAAACGACTGGTGACTATTCCGAATTACAAAATGGTGGATGCGCCAGTTGAAAACATCTCTGAAGAGCCTATGCGCCGGGTTTCGATTAAGTTAAGTTTAACTTATAATACAACACCCGAGAAGATAAATGAAGCAATGACAATTCTTCGTGATATGCCAAATCGGGTAGCCGATGTTTCAGAAAAAGATTTGGTGGTTGCTTTTACTGATTTTACTGATTTTTCACTGGCTATAACTTTTGTATATTTCATCAAGAAAAAAGCTGATGTAATGGAAACTCCTTCGCAGGTAAATCTGGAGATATTACGTGCATTTAGTTCTGCGGGACTTCAATTTGCTTATCCAACACAAACGGTGTTTTTTGAAAGTAGTTTGAAGGTTTGAGAGTTTGAAAGTAAACTTTTCATGTGTAAATTAATATGGGTTTTACCCCGTTTAAGTAACGTGTAATAGT
>JBAWXD010000235.1:0-5541 GCA_037144275.1 Paludibacter sp.
GCAGTCATTGTTGTTGCTGCAGGCCAACTATTTCCGGAAACAGTTTCGTCGAAATATTTAATTACATCCATGTGAGTCGGGGTTGCCGAGCTAACAGGCGATGACATATACCATGTATGATTAGTGAGATATTGATTTACATTAGCATTTGTTGAGGTCAGTGTACCTTTTAATGTTCCGGTTAAAGATCCGGTTCCACCATCAGTTGTGCTATTGATAGTAAGATTGGTTGCAGAAAGAGTTCCGGTAGTAGTCAGTTTTGAGCCGGCATTAACAACTAAGTTATTTACTGTACTTGATAACACATTTGCTCCATCCAATGTTTGTTCAGAAGTTCCTCCAAAAGCAAGGGTACCTGCTGATGTATCTATGGTGCCTGAACCTGATATTCCTCCCTTTAATGTCAAAGTATTTGCTCCGGTTGCCATTGAGCCTGAGGTTAATGCCAGTGTGCCGGAAATAGTTTTATCTCCGTTTAGAGTCAGAGCTGTAGAATTTTGAACAGTTACATTAGCAGGTGAACTTGTAGTTGGCCATTCGGTATTAGTCGCAGTTAAACTACCACCCGTATTATAAATTAATGTTGAACTACTTCCGTAAGTTGGTGCGGTACTAATACTTCCACTTGGATTGAGTTGTAAAGTTCCATTTATAGTTGCAACACCTGTTGTTATTAAAGTACCACCAATTGCGACTATAGCACCTGCACCCACATTAGTTGCTCCATTCACAGTAACCGCTTCTGGCAGTGTTACCGTACCACCTATGCCATTCACTGTAAGGGTATTCAAATTGCCACTAAATAATCCTGTAGGCAAACTTAAGGCGGAGGTATTAGAAAAGGTTATACCCGCTGTTGCACCTGCAATACTGGCATCAATATTACCTGATGTGCGGGTGATACTACTTCCTTTATAAACCAAATTTCGTGGAGTACTGACTGTCCCTATTGTTAATGTGCCTGCAGATAAAGTCAATGTTCCGTTGATAGTTCTATCCGCAGACATTACAACACCACCAGCATTATTTATAGTCAAGTTATTCAGTTTTGTTGTAGTCAAAGGCACCTCAAAACCAGAAGTTGTGGTAGTCGTATTATTGTAAGTTAAATTTACAGTGGATGTAAATGCTTGAGATATACCACTAATTCCACCCGCAGTACGGATGATTTCTACTGGAGTAGCATTACCACTATTAAATGTAACAATATTTGTACCTGAAGTAGTTATCGTACCTGATGTGAGATTCAAAGCTTTGCTAATTGTAATACCTTCACTTAGCGTAACACCACCGATACCGTTTACAGTTAAAGTGCTTATTGCACCAGAGAACAAACTGGCAGGTAATGTCATTGAAGATCCATTTGTGAAGGCAACAACTGCACTTGCATTGCTGGCATCGATAGAACCGGAAGTTCTGGTTGGACTACTACCACTCAATGTTAAGGTATTTGCACCAACAGTTAAAGTACCTGCTGAAAGTGCCAAACTACCGGCAACTGAGATTGATGCTCCAAGACTTACTCCTGCAGAATTATTGACTGTAAGATTATTGTATGCAAAAGCTGGTATAGTTTGAGCTGATGAACCATTAAAACTAATAGTGTTACCAGTAACAGTATGCGTACCTGTTGTACTTGGTGTAAATGTTCCGGCAATTGCAATTGTACTACCATTTACCAGTGTACGATTGCCCGCTGATGCGGCTGTTAAATCAAGGTTGTTATAATTCCCTGCTACCACATTTTGAGCCGAAGTGCTATTATACTGCACTGTACATCCCCATGTTTTTCCAATAGTTATTGGGGTACCAGTATTTTGCGTTTTAAAAGTACCCGCGCCTAATACGTTATTAACTACAGTTAGCGATGATGTTCCCATATCCATCGTGCCGTCTATAGTTAATGTGCCGTTAACTGTAAGACTAGAAGTAGCAGTTACAGCTGTAGCAATACTACCTGAACGAATAGTTAAATTATAGAACTTTGTAAGACTATTGTTTTGTAGTGATTGGTCCCCTGTACCATAAAATTCTACTGTACCTGTTGCAGTTCCTCCTGCAGTAAAATCTTTTGTTGTGGTAGGAGAAGTGGATATGGAGCTCAAAACTGCTGTTTTAATAATACCATTATGATTGATAGTAGACAAAGACCCACCCAAAGTTGCGGTAGTGCCCATATCCCATGTTCCCCCTGCTGTTGTATTTAAAGTAGTTTGTACATTTACAGCACCACCTGATGAGCTATTAGTTCCTGTACTATTTAAAATTGTAAGAGTAGTATAAGTACCTAATGGTATAGTTTGACCACCACCGGTAGCAGCAAACTGAACAGTGCCTGTAATTGTTTTTCCTGAGGGAAAAGGTGTTGTACCAATACTACTTGTTTTTAATGTCCCACTATTAGTAATGGTTGTCGCACCTAACAAGTTATTGGTACCCATATCTAAGCTTGCACTGGTATTTATAGTTAATGTACCACTAACGGTAAAATTGGTAGAAGCTGTTACAGCAGAAGAAGTAGCAAGAGTTAGAGTATTAAAAGTAGGAGCTGTAGATCCTGCAATTGAAGAGATGCCACTTAAACTAACTGTTCCGGTAGAAAGTGAGAATGTTCCGTTGGTAGTTAATGCACCTGTTATAGCGGTAGTATTGGTTCCTGGCGTAAATGTTACGCTTGAACCTCCTATTGTTAATCCTCCATTTAAAGATACAGCCGAATTGATACTATTATTCCAAGTACCTCCTCCATTGATGGTTACTAACCCTGTAAATGTTTTTGATCCGGTGGAACTACTTATTGTTAGCGTACTTAAATTTGCCACTGTGGTTGTTCCGTTAACGGTTAAATCATAACCAGCAGAAGTAAAAGTGGCAGCAGAAGTAGCGTCACCAACACTTAAATTTCCTCCTATAGTGGTAGCAGCCACTGTGCTGGTTGTTGCTGTACCTTGCAACAACAAATTTCCATTGATGATTGTGGAAGCGTTCAATGTTTTTGCACCTGAACCTGAAAGTGTGAGATGATTAAACGTAAATGCGGGTAATGTTTGAGCAGCACCATTGAAATTTACTGTAGATCCTGTATTTACCAAACTACCGCTTGTAAAAGTTGCTGAATTAGTAAAAGTACCAGCAATTCCTATACTACCACTACTAGCTAATGTAATATCGCCCGATCTACTACCACTAAGGGTTAGATTGTTATAATTTAATGATGGAATTGTTTGCGCACCAGTGCCATTGAAATTGAATGTTGAACCTGTGTTTACAATCGAGCCATATCCTCCCGTGTAATCAACAGTCATGTTGCTCGCCACATTTGTTGTGCCTGAAGCTAATGTTAGAGAAGTAGGTATACTTACACTTTGTGAACTGTTTGATGCCGAGGCTGAAGATCCCATTGTAATAATGGGCGAACAAGTTACTATATTTCCAGAATTTGTTGTGGTTGCATTTCCACTCATTGTGATTAAAGCTGAAAAATTTATACCTGTAGCAGTAGATACATTTCCAGTAGCGGATGAACTTATAGTAATTGAAGTATTTGTTACTACATTTGTTACAGTGACAGCAGTGCCTGATGGAATTGCCGTGTTACCTGCAGCTATTACGTACATTCCTACTTTAACATCTGATGTGCTTGTTGCAGAAAGAACATTGCTACCACTTGTAGCAGTTATTGCAGAAGTGAGCTGTGCAGCTTGATCAATTGTATTTATTATTGTACCTGATGGAATTCCCGTTCCACTCAAAGTCATACCAACAGCAAGGTTTGTGGCATTAACGGTAGTTAACTGAGCACTGCCATTAATTGTATTTCCTTTTATTGTTGCACCTCTAGTAACTGAAGAAATTGTATTTGTTGTTGCATTTGAAGCACCTATACCCGCTGTGCCAGTTATAGTACCTGAGGTCAACCCCATTAAACCATTAGTTGAAGATATGTTGGTAAGTATTGTTGAGCCACTTGTGGAAGTGCCGGTGAATGAAACACTGGATGATTTTGCTCCGGTCATTTTTAAGCTAGTGAAACTGGTTGCAGGTATTGACTGTGTCCCAGTTCCGTTGTAAGTCACTGTACCTCCCCAGGGAAGTGTACCCGGTGTAGGTAAACTGGCAGCAGTAGCAGCTCGTATTTCACCGCTATTAGATATTACAGTTCCTGATAAGACAAAATCTCCTAAATCAAGAACAGCACCAGAATTAACAGTAAGACCAAAACCTGTAACACTATTAGTAGCTGTAGTTGAAGTCGTTAGTGTATTTAAAGTGTTTCCTACTGATCCAGTCTTAGAGATTGTTTTTATACCTGTTCCACTAATCACTAACCCATAAAAAGCTATAGGAGCAATAGTCTGATTGTCCCCACTAAAAGTAAAAACAGAAGTTTGAACAGCATTAGTATTAGCTGTATAATAGAAATTCCCTTTAATTACAAAATTTTGTTGGCTAGTATTTAGTGTTCCAAAATTTCTATTTACACCTGTACCATAATCAGCATCCAAATTATAATATGTTGCAGGTATGATTCTACAGTTTCCTTGAGGGTAATTATAATTATAAGCAATTGTACCAGTAGCATTGTTTAATGTCCAGTCAGTACCAATTGGGAAAGTCGTTGTTGTCCCTTGTCCTCCAAATATCAAAGTTCCATTTACAGTTGGAGAAAAAGATCCTCCGAAAGTAAAAGTATTAGAAGTAAATTCTAAAAAACTATTTGCATCTACTATTAAATTAGTATTAAGTGTCATAGCTCCTCCACCAGAAAATTTCACATAGAAATTATTTCCATTTAGAACTTGTATTCCTCCCAATTGGTAACTTGTAAGTGTGGTTGTAATTGTAATGGATATTCCTGTTGTTGGTACCGCCCCTCCAACATTGAGATAGTCAAAAATAAAAATATCATTTGTATTTCCAGAAGCAGTAATTGTAGCAGGACTTGAACCTCCACCTGCTCTAAGAGTATTCCAATTACTGGTAGTTGTAAAAGAACCTGATGAAGTGTTACCACCCACCCAATAATAGGTCGCTCCAAACACATTCCCCAAAGCCACCGCCAAAACGATTGATAAAAGAAATTTTTTCATAACGATTAAATTTAAAGTTATTGTTGTAAGATTTTTGTACAATTTTACGCTACAAATATAGATTGAAGGTTTCAATACCGTATAAAAGAATAGTTTCAAAAGATGGGAAAAATGTTTCATGGAGCTAAAAATTTCAGTTCCCCCTGCCCGCTTTCCTTGAGGAGAAGGGAAAAAAGTGCGCTGTAACATCGAAATCACTTCGTTAGGTTTAAAAAAAATTCTTAGCCATCGACCCCGTCGCTCGGAGCGACGGGGTCGGTTAATATTCGGGGTTTTTGCGCAAAAAAAGTTTAATCCCCTTTTTGGCGGATTTCTATAGGATGTTCTAATTTCAATTGGTTTTGTTCTAATTCTAATTGGTTTTGTTTCAATTCTAATTGGTTTTGTTTCAATTCTAATTGGTTTTGTTTCAATTCTAATTGGTTTTGTTCTAAATCCAATTGGTTTTGTT
>JBAWXD010000236.1:0-5428 GCA_037144275.1 Paludibacter sp.
GATATATGCTGCAGACCACAACTTATGTGCAGCCACTGTGAATATGCCGGTGATGACTGATACGGTAATGGTTAACAGACGAATACATTTGGAACAAATCGCCATGGTTTTGAATTTGCCGATTGAAGAAATCCGCCTGCTTAATGCTCAATATCGAAAAGATATTATTCCGGGTGATATAAAATCTTATGCATTAACACTACCATTGAATTATGCTAATTTATTTATTCAGAAATTAGATGAGATTGCTGCCTATAAAGCTGATGAATTAATCAATAATCGACGTAGTGAAATAGAAGTGCAACAAGCTGCCGAGGGAAAGCTGACCGCTGGTTCGGGTAAGGTGATATATTATAAAGTAAAATCAGGACAAACATTGAGTTCCATTGCCGCAAAATACGGTATCTCGGTAAAGAAACTGAAATCATGGAATAAATTAAAGAGCTCAAAAGTTCGTAAAGGACAAATTTTGAAAATTATTAAGTAGTCGCTAGTTTTTAGTCGCTAGTTGGTAGCAATTGCAAAAATAATTCGTGAAATTCGTTTTAATTCCTTTAATTAGTTATTATGGAAAAACTATTCTACTCCATTTCCGAAGTGGCTGAAATGTTCAACGTGAACCAGTCGAACCTGCGCTTTTGGGAAAAAGAATTTAAAGAGCTGAAACCCCGACGCAACGAAAAAGGTACTCGTTTTTATACCCCGGAAGATATTCTGATTATCAAGCAGATTATTTATTTAATCAACGAGCAGAAACTGACTTTGCCCGGTGCGAAGCGTCGTTTAGGTCAAAAAAAAGACCAGATTGCCAAACAACAGGAAATCGTGGAGCGATTGAAAAAAGTCAAAACGGAACTGCTTGGTATCTCTAAAGCATTATCGGCGGAATAAATTTCAATTGCCAATTATCAATTATCAATTATAATTTCAATATAATCCTATGAACTTAAAAAACTATTCTATCCTTAGCTTGTTGCTTTTAGTAATATTCTCTCAATCAATATTCTCACAGAAATCACCTAAAAACATTATTTTTCTGATTGGTGATGGTATGGGACTTGCACAGATATATTCCGGCATGATGGCTAACCGTAATCACCTGGAATTGGAACGATGTACCTACAGTGGATTTTCCAAAACCTATTCAGCCGACAATTTTACGACTGATTCGGGTGCTGGTGGAACGGCTCTGGCTTGTGGTGTAAAAACCAAAAACCACATGATTGGCATGAATCCCGATTCCATTGCCGTTCAATCTATACTGGAAGAAGCATCTAAAAATAAATTAGCAACCGGAATAGTCGTTGCCTGTGCTCTGACCCACGCCACACCGGCTTCATATATTGCGCATCAGGTAAACCGCGAAATGAACGAGGAAATAGCAACCGATTACCTGAAAACCGATATTGATGTGTTTATTGGCGGCGGTCGTAAGTATTTTGAAGACAGAACGGATAATCGCAATCTGACCAAAGAGCTGAAAGCTAAAAATTATCAGATAGTTTATAAACTGGACGATGTAAAAGCTATAAAATCAGGTAAGTTGGCTGGTCTCTTGTATGAGGATCAAAATCCGGGAATGCCTGAACGTGCTAGCATGTTGCCCGATGCTACTCAATCAGCGCTGAATATTCTGAGCAATAATAAAAAAGGGTTTTTCCTTATGGTGGAAGGCTCACAGATTGATTGGGGCGGACATAACAATAATTCTTCACAGGTAATTAAGGAAATGCTTGATTTTGATCAGACAATAGGAAAAGCATTAGATTTTGCAAAGCAGGATGGCAATACACTGGTCATTATTACAGCTGACCACGAAACGGGCGGTATGTCAATTACTGAAGGTAAAGTTGGTACAGACCAACTGAAAATACTGTTCAGTACTAAAAATCACAGTGGTATTCCTGTTCCGGTTTTTGCTTATGGTCCCGGTGCAGAAAACTTTACAGGCTTTATGGAAAACATCAGCTTTAAAGCAAAGATTGAGAGACTATTGAAGTTTAAAAAATAAATATTGGTTTGACAGATTAATGATTGTTTGTTAATAATAATTCCATTAGGTCAGAGTTGAATTTGTTCCTGCTCTTTTTTGATTTTCAGAATCCACCCCTGTTTCTAACAAGTTAGAGAGAGGGGTTTTTGTTTAGTATTTTGAACAGGCATAAAAAACAAAACGCCACAGAGGGAATTCTGTGGCGTTTATAGGAAAACCAAATTTATTTTACAATCAGCTTTTTGGTAATATTAGATGCTCCGGATCTAACATTAATCAAATAGGTTCCACCTGCCAGTACTTGTGTCGGATTCAGTTGAAGTATTGGTTCTACAGGGTAAGTGCGAGAGCACAATTGCTGACCCTGTAAAGAGGAAATGCTTACAACTACTTCTTTTTCAGTGTAGCCGGAAAGACCCAGTTGAATGGGTTGCATAGCTGATACGACACTAAAGATGGAAACATTACGTTCATTATTGGCTACAGCTGTAATTCCAGTGCTACCAACAGTTAGGGTTTGGCTTTGTTGAGCTGCGTTATACGTTGCATCACCGGCTTGAGTCGCAGTAATAGTTGTTGTTCCATTTCCAGCAATATGTATATTGCCATTTACAATAGTGGCTACACTTGGATTTGAACTTGTGTAGGTAATTGAATAAGTGCCTGAAGGAAGGACTTTTTTCCATTCACTAACAAAGAAATTTCCAGACCACAACAAATTATTCGGATCATAACTTGTTCCTGAAGGACTATGAGCAGCTCCAGCAATAACATGAAGCTCATTTGTAGTACCTACAGCATTGAAAGCAGTTTGCAAATCATAAGCATTTTGAACCGGAATAGTTGTATCTGCACTACCGTGAATTTGGATTGTTGGAATAGACGTGGCTGTCAAATATGGATAGGTCCAACCACGTAATTCAAGTTCTTCAGCACCCCAGAACATACCACAGGCAATTATCCCGGTTTTATTCCATGGTTTAGTAAGATAGGCAGTTTCAGGTGCATATTTGGCAGAAGTGTCAGGACCGGTAAATTGAGCCAGTGAAACTGCAGCTTGTCCACCTGCTGAACCACCACAAATGAAGAGTGAATTTACGTCAATTCCGTAAGTTGCTGCATGAGCTCTGATCCAGTCAAGCGCTGTATTTCCATCACGGGCTGCATCCTGTAACGCCGGCCATTTAAGAGCCAGTGTTGTAGCACTTGAACGCAGACGATAGTCGATTGAAATACAAACAAAACCTCTTTTTGCAAAGGCAGTAGCATAGTTTACAATGTACGATTGCGAAGATTTGGTGTTTGAAGTAAATGAACCACCATGAATCCAAAGCATACAAGGACGGTTTATCGACACATCACCTGTTGGTTGATAAATGTCCAAACTTAAATTTTGTTGACTTCCACTGCTGTTTGTAACCGTAGCATACTGAACTGTTGAAATGGATACTGTAGAAAAACGACTTGCATTCAGAAATAAGTTTGGATCATTTACTGCAGCTGCAATTGCATCCGTTGTTGCACCCGGACTGAAATCGGCATTGCCAATATTTTTAGTAGGTATAACTGGAAATGTAATTGTTTGATTTAATTTAGAAGCGAGAGATACAACTAAATCCTGCGCAAAATCAGCCGCCGCATTATAAGTCGCATTACCAGCTTGTGATGCTGTGATTTTAGAGACACCTGCACTTAATATATGAATATTGCCATTCACAATTGTTACCACTGATGTATTTGAGCTGGTATATGTAACCGGGAGACCAGAATCAGAAGTTGCACCCGGACTGAAATCCGCATCGCCAACTTTTACAGATGCCAAAGCAGGAAAAGTAATTGTTTGATTTTGTTTCGAAGCCGCAACAACTGTAAATGGCTGACTTGCACTAACTGCAGCATTGTATATTGCATCGCCTGCCTGAGAAGCTGTAATGGTTGTATTACCAATGCCGACAATATGAATATTACCACCTACAATCGTTGCAACGGCTGTATTTGAACTCACCAAAGAAATCACTAGATCCGAGCTGGCTGCAGCTCCGGGATTAAAATCCTGATCACCTACAGTTCCATTTGGAATGGAAGGAAAAGTTATAACCTGATTGAGTTTTGAACTACTTCCAAAGCTTATATTTAGCAAAATAGGAGTAGCTTGCAAAGTCGGCACATTATCTTCAGCTACAAAATATACATCATAAGAAGTGCTTTCGCTTAGTCCAGTGATACTTGCAGAATATTCAGTTGCTGCTGATATACAGGCAATTGTACCTGCCAAAGTTGAAATTACAGGAGTTCCACTTGCATCTTTACCGGTTTTAACCTGAGCAGATGTCGGTGCTATTGCTCCTGCAGGTAATACAACGAAATATACATTACCGGCAACATTAATATTCACTTTCGCAATAAAAGATGTAAATGATAAGGCGCTAACAGTTGGCCATCCGGCTGTCCATTTAGGAATGGCGGGACCGCTAGAATAAGTAAGTAAAATTCTTCCATCACCACCGGCACCTCCTGGTTTTGCTGCTGTTCCACCAAATCCACCTGATCCTCCACCACCTGGTACTTTACCCGGAAGACCGTTTGAATTTGCAACAATTACTCCGGCAGCACCGTTTCCACCACCTCCTGTTCCTATGCTCTCGGCAGCCGGATTTGTACCGAATCCACTTGCACCTATGCCTAAACTTCCGGCACCTGCACCACCACCTCCTGAAAACATTACAACCGATGCATAAACAGCTCCGGCAATTCCATCGCCACCTGCATAATTAAATGAACCTTCGAAGCCGATATTTCCAACATTAGATCCCGGAACAGTTGCACTTGGTGTACCTGAACTTCCCCATTTGCCAGCCAAACCGCCCACAGCTGTAATGCTGGTTGTTCCATCTACTGTAAAAGTGCTATTTCCACCAGGAGTGGGAAGTACTGAAGAAGTTGTTCCTCCGGGTGCACCACCTGCACCAACAGTTACACTATAAGTTGTTCCGGGTACTACAGTAACAGAAGTATTTTTCACATATGAACCTCCTGCACCACCGCCACCGGCTTTTCCTGTTCCACCGCTTGCACCTCCGCCACCAGCACCGCCTCCGCCCCAGCATTCAATCTGAACGCTGTAAACGCCAGCCGGACAAACCCAGCTTGTTGTTCCAACTTTAATAGTATCTGATTTTTGAGCAGATACATTAGTACCCATAAAACTTATTGACAATAATACTAATAGCCCCAGAAATCCTGATTTAATTTTTTTAGAATTGTGTTTAATTTTACTCATAGCAGTTTGTTTTTAAATTAGGAAGCAAAAATAGAGTAGTAATTATTACAAGTCCGTAAATATTGTTCGAATATTTGAGAGTATTGTACGAAACTAACTACGAAAATTCATTAAAGCAGATTCGAATGATTTTAATTTTTTATTGAACATTTCTT
>JBAWXD010000237.1:0-5403 GCA_037144275.1 Paludibacter sp.
TTCTAAATCGATTTTATTCTTACATGTCTTAATAATGTACTCGGCAAATACTTCAGGTGACCATTTTTTATGAAATGAATCTATAATTTGATTTGAATCAACTGTTGGCAAATTTAATATATCACTTTTGAATACTTCCCAGTTTACTTGATCAACAGGCAAATAACCCATTTCCACTGTTTCTTGAACTTCAGTTTCAAAAGGTAAATACCACTTTATTTTTAATTTATCAGTAATTATTGCTGTACCTACAGTAAAACTATGAACAAATCGCCAGGGAATACTAAGTCTATTCCCTGAAATATTTAAATTATAGTTAAATTCAGAAATGTGTTGAGGAAAATCTTTCATCGATATATACAATGGACTTTTTTTTGGATTAAATCCAACATCATAATTGGCATCAATTAAAATTCGAACATCTGAATTTGGAACTATTTTAGCAATAATTTTAGACGCAAGTCCTCTTTTTATATTAGGATGTGATAATTTATCTTTATAAAAACCTAGTATGTGCGATTCTTTTGAAAATAAGTCTGGTTTATCACTATAAACTTCTTTTGGTCCTTTTGAGCTCCCAAAATAACTCATAATGATTTGTTTTTTATTAATTATTGGGACGAACATATCTTTATAACCTTTAGTTAACTTATTATAAGAGAATATATTCTTTACGCCAAATCCTGGTGCAAGCATTGATGGTTTTATTTTGTTTATGTATTTAAAAATATCTTCAGAATAAAGCAAAAAAACTTCTGGAGTTAATTCAAATCCAGTTTTTTTAAACTCAATAGGACATTGGGCTTTAAAATATAAATCAACATTTCTTAAAACATCAATGTCATAAAAATGCGGACTATCTGCAGCTTCATAACAAAAATGAATTATTTTATTATTCTCTTCATAATAACCTTTCATTAAATGACTGTCAATTTGTCTCTTTCTGAAATTCTTATTAAATTTATATAAAAATTGAAATATAAAATAAAATCTGAGAAAAAACAAATCAAAATAATTTAAAGGTTTGATCTTAAACTCAATTTTGTTTTTTTTTTCAAGTATTTTGAATCCATAAATTAAATATTGAAAATAATAGAAGTTTTTTAAGGGAATTTCCGAAATAACTATTTTCTTCATTTTCTGATTTTTTGAATATTATCTTTTATTTAAATCAATCCAGTTTGACCATTCTGCTTTGTCATTCATAGTTATTCCTGTTTTAATAATTCTTGCAGGATTACCAACTACTATGCAGTTTGAAGGTATACTTTTTGTCACAACTGCCCCTGCACCAACAATTGTTTCATCTCCAATAGTGACACCCGGCATTATAATAGCACCAACAGCTATAAAACAATTTTTACCGATATAAACATCTGCCAGTATTGGTTGATTATCTATTCTTTTGCAATGATCGTGACTCATAATAGTAACTTTTGAGGCAATAAGCGTATTTGCTTTTACATGAATACCCTGTTGATAAATTCGATCCAGATTAAGACCTCTTTCTACTATAACAGAATAATCGAAATCATATCCCTTTAATTTGTATATCACGATTCTGATTTTCTGAATAATTCGTGCAAAAAAACTTATTATAGCAAATTTTATTAGGAGCGACTTTTTCATAACTCAGCATTTCTGTATTTGATTACTTTTGCAGGTATACCTCCAACAATAGAATACGGAAGAACATCCTTATTCACTAAACTTTTTGCAGCAATTACTGCATTGTAGCCAATTGTAACACCATCAAGAATTGTAACATCGGATCCTACCCATACTCCATCTTCAATAACTACCCCTTTTCTTGTTTCACCTTGTTCATTTATAAATTTTTCAGGATTATCAAAATTATGTGATTCTGAAAACAATTTCACACCAGGTCCAAATATTACATTATTCCCAATTTTTACAGTACCTCGAACCTGTATAAAACAATTAGGTGAAAAGCCAACATTATTGCCTATGATTAAACCTTCTCCTATTGATCGTATTCCTCCGGTGCAATCAATTATTGTATTATTATGTATGGAAACATTGTTCCCAAATTGAATACCATTCTTGGAAAGAGCATTGATCATAACATTATCTCCAATAAAAAAAGTTCGGCCAGTACTAATAAGATTACAATGCCTTAAATTAGTTCGTTTACCTATGAATACCAAGCCAATTGTCTTTTTGAAAAATATCCTTACAAAAAAACCTCTGATTAATTCAAAAAACTTATTTTTAAGAATTATATACATATTTCGGGTAGAAATGCTATCATCAATTGAATATCCGGTACGTCCTAGTTTCTGAATAATTTTATTTACTAACCCAAAATTCATAATGATTTACTTTAGTAGGTTATTATATATACTCATCAATGAATTGTAGTGTTTTTCTTCTGCAAAATTTTCTTCTGCGAATTCTCTTGCATTCTTAGATAATTTAGTATAATCTATATCATTAACTTTTTCAGCAAAATCAATTTTTTCAGATAAGTCATTAACTGAATTCATTTCAAATAGAAGGCCTGTTTTTCCATTCACTATTATTTCTGGGATTCCTCCGGTATTAGAACCAATTACAGGCTTACCGTTTGCATAAGCCTCTATAATTGTTAAAGGGTTATTTTCGTTACATATTGAAGGGACAATAATAAATGAAGCATTTCTAATCAATGTATCAAGTTCATTTCCTGATTTAAATCCTAACATTTCTATATTAGGATTGTTTTTAGCTATTAGATTCAACTCATCAAACATTTCCCCACTTCCTACAACTTTTAATATTGAGCTTCTATTCTTACTTATCCATGCTAAAAACAAATTTTGAATACCTTTTTCTGATGACAATCGTCCAAAATAAAGGAAATATTCTCCCTTCTTATCATTAGGAATTGTAATTTCAAAATTGGGATAATAATTATAAAGATGGTCAATTTTTCTACAAAAGTGACCTGACTCATTATGCATTTTTTGTCCAAACTTACTAACAGCAATTATCCTTTGAAAATATTTTTCAAAAGGGAAAAAAGTCTTTTGAAAAATAAATTCTAATGAAGAGACGGCACTGAGCATTAAATTGTTTCGATTGCATTTATGAATAATGCAATTCAAAGCAGAGCCCTTAACACATCTGTTACAAATATTCATTTTTCCATCAAGCATCGAATTATGTGGACATATAAATCCATAATCATGTAATGTAATTATTGTAGGTATTTTATGCTTTCTTAATCCTTGCAAAATGGATGGGGTTAGATTTGCCTTATATAAATGAATATGAGCAACATCTGGTTGCAAATCATTAATCAATTTTGAAATTTTATTTTTTGCTTCAAACGAATAAAAAAACCGGGGAATTGAAAATACTTTTTCAAAAAAAGAACTTCTAAAATAGTTTGTCTCATTTACAAAATAGTTAGATGTTGATGCATAAATATTTTGGGGACTATTTTGTGAAAAATAAAACACTTGATGTCCATGATCTTCTAGTAATTTACCTGTGTTAAGATAAACAATGTCTGCTCCACCTCTTTGATAATGACAATTATTTATTTGTAGTACCTTCATTTAGATGAATTTGATCGATTATTAAAATAACTTTATCAACAAAAGCTTGTGGTGAACCCAGATTTTCTATCATACTGAAAAGTCTTTTTCCAAATAATTCTTGATTATCAGGTGTTGAAATCAATCGATTTACTTGCTTTGCAAATTCTTCATAATCACCTAATTTAACCAAAATTCCATTTTCTTCTGTTGTAATATATTCTCTTGTAGTAGCATTATCAGTTGTTATAACTGGTTTTGACATTAATCCCGCTGTAAATAAAACAATAAGACCTGCAGGAGCTTGTGTTTTAAGCGGTAAAGCTAATAAAGAACAATTTTCAATTAATTCCTGAAATTTTGTGAACGGTATATCATAATAATAATCTATATTTGAAGGATAATGATTGCCTAAAGTATCTTTTTTAGGTCCAACAATCACAAACTTAATATTGGGTAATAGCTCAGCAATTTTTAATAATGTAATCCAATCCCGTCCATTTGTCCCTCCGCAAAAAACATATTTATCTCCATTTTTATACGATCTTTTATACTTACCAAGTTTACCATAACAATCATGCAGTAAGTAAAATTCTTTATTAGGAAGGTCAAATAACTTTCTGTAAAGTTCTTGCAAATTAGTAGATGTTACTGTTGGATGGATGTGATTATTTTTCAGCATCCATCTAAATAAATACCTTTTTATTTTTGTTATAAAATCATTTTGATCATTCAACATAATGTTTATGACAACAATTTCTCGTCGCATAAAAAGTATTTTTGAAATTAAAAATAAATATAATGCAAGGACATCAAGTAACGAAACGATTATATCATCCCTATTACTTTTTATCAAACTATTAATAGCCAATCTAATATAACCCGCATGTAACTTAATAATTCTGCCTAATCTGGATTCTTGTAACGTTTTCGGAGAATTCCGAATTCCCATAAAATTGATTGGATAATTTCTTTGTTTAAATGAATCTATTAACCAATCATTAATCTCACTATCTTTTAAAAAGAATATTCCTTTATTCATCTGCGAATATTAATATTATATTTTATTGAAAGAAAATTCAAACTTGATTTAAATTTTCTTTTAGCAATATTTTTATCTAAAAGAATTAAAAACAGATAATACGATATCATCATGTGAATTAATTAATTTATTTGATATTTTCCCTTTTAATTTGACAGCTTTTTCCATCGCAGTAGCCATACTTTTGTAATCCTTAATTTCTACACAATATCCATTCTCACCTTCATTGATATTTTCCTCAATAAAAGGAATGCATTTAGTGGCAACAACCGGGATTTTCAAATACATAGCTTCCAACATAACGTTGGGTAAACCCTCTGATATTGAAGATAAAACAAAACAATCCGAATTGTATAAATACCGATAGGGATTATCGGTAAATCCTTCAAAATGAATGCAATGATCTAACTTCTTTTCTTTTACAATATTTCTAATATAAAATGAGTATTCCTTATCATAATCAGCACCTAAAATATATAAATGCGTAATAGTATTTTTTAAATTAACTATTTCAAATGCCTTTATCAATGTTTCATAATCCTTAAAAACACCAAGGCGCCCGATTGCAACATATTTTATTTCATTTGGAATCTTAAATGGAGATGGAGCGTTCTTATTATTATTAATATAAATCTCATCAATTGGATTGTGAACAACAGTGATCAATTTATTTTTTATTCGATAATGTTCAATCATTGCCTTTTTCATATATTCGGTTTGAGCAATAATTTTAAAAGCAAATCGATAAAACATTCTTATCAATATAGGTGAACCATCTAATTTAGATAACGGCATAAACCCTTGCCTAACAACTACCTT
>JBAWXD010000238.1:0-5359 GCA_037144275.1 Paludibacter sp.
ATCAATCAATCAATCAATCAATCAATCAATCAATCAATCAATCAATCAATCAATCTAAAATCAAAAAATGTAAATCGTAAATACAGCTATGGCCGACGATAAAAAAGTAATTTTCTCGATGGTGGGTGTCAGTAAGACTTTTCCCCCACAAAAAAAGGTATTAAACAACATTTACCTTTCCTTTTTCTACGGAGCAAAAATCGGTATTATCGGTTTGAATGGCTCCGGAAAATCCACTTTGTTGAAAATCATTGCCGGAGTAGAAAAAAGTTTCGATGGCGAAGTGGTTTTCTCACCCGGTTATTCAGTGGGTTATCTGGAGCAAGATCCCAAACTTGACCCAACAAAAACGGTAAAAGAAATTGTACAGGAAGGTGTACAGGAAATTGTGGATATGATTGCCGAATACGACAAAATCAACGAACAATTTGCTGATCCGGAAGCCGATTTTGATAAACTTATTGCCCGTCAGGGAGAATTGCAGGAATTGCTCGATCATGCCGATGCGTGGAACTTAGACAATAAACTGGAACGTGCCATGGACGCACTGCGCTGTCCACCGGAAGAATGGAAGATTGAGAATCTGTCAGGGGGCGAGCGACGTCGTGTGGCTTTGTGCCGTTTATTGCTTCGGAATCCGGATATTCTGTTGCTCGATGAGCCTACTAACCACTTAGACGCTGAATCGGTGGAATGGCTGGAACATCACCTGCAACAATATGCCGGAACAGTGATTGCCATTACCCACGACCGCTACTTCCTCGACAATGTTTCGGGTTGGATTCTTGAACTTGACCGTGGTGAAGGCATTCCATGGAAAGGAAACTATACTTCGTGGCTCGAACAAAAAACTGCTCGTATGGCAGGTGAAGAAAAGCAAGCCAGTAAACGTCGTAAAACTTTGGAGCGTGAGCTTGAATGGGTGCGTATGGCTCCAAAAGCCCGTCACGCCAAAGGGAAAGCCCGTTTGGAAGCCTACGATAAGTTGATAAATGCTGATCAACGTGAAAAAGAAGAAAAACTTGAAATCTTTATCCCTAACGGTCCACGTTTGGGCAATAAAGTGGTGGAATCGATCTCAGTTTCAAAAGCATTTGGTGACAAGTTGCTGTTCGAAAACCTGAACTTTATGCTTCCTCCAAATGGTATTGTAGGGATTATCGGACCAAATGGTGCCGGTAAAACCACTCTTTTTCGGATGATGATGGGTATTGAAAAAGCCGATAAAGGAACTTTCGAAATTGGTGAAACAGTAAAAATCGGATATGTCGACCAAAGCCATGCCGACATTGACCCTGAAAAAACAGTTTATCAGGTAGTTTCAGGAGGAACAGAATTTATTCGGGTTGGTGGAAAAGAAATCAATGCCCGTGCTTACCTGTCACGTTTCAACTTTGCCGGAGGCGATCAGGAGAAACTGTGCGGAGTACTTTCGGGTGGTGAACGTAACCGTTTGCATTTAGCTATTACACTAAAATCGGAAGCCAATGTGTTACTGCTCGATGAGCCAACCAACGATATTGACGTAAATACCTTACGAGCATTGGAAGAAGGACTCGAAGCTTTTGCCGGTTGTGCCGTGGTTATCTCGCACGACCGTTGGTTTCTCGACCGTATTTGTACACATATCATAGCATTTGAAGGTAATTCAGAGATTTTTGTGTTCGAAGGCTCATACTCAGAGTACGAAGAAAATAAGAAAATGCGTCTTGGCGATGAGGGACCAAAACGTATCCGTTATAAAAAATTGATGGTTTAATTCAGTTTACAATTGACAGTTTACAGTTATCAAAAATAAACGGGTTTAGTCAATCAGACTAAACCCGTTTTACATTAAAATTATTCGCTATTAACTGTCAACTGATTTCATTGATGTTCCGGTCTCAACAAATCATTCACCGTTTTCACAGGATTGAATGTTTCAATAGGCACTTCCACGAAAATCGTGTTCCAATCGCTCATAGCACCATTCCAAAGCCCTGGTAATTCAAGTGCTTTAAGTTCTTTTCCGCTTTTCGATTTTAGTGAAATAAATCCGGTTTTAGAATCGACGTATTTCACTAAATCAAATTTATCGCCCTTATAATCTCTGATACTACAAACTAAATCCACCGGATTGAAATGAGTTGACTTCAGCATGATTTCTTTGTCAGCCAAATTAGTCAGGTCAATTTGTGAACTTTCCAGGATTTGTGGCGAAACAGTTCCATCCTGATTCACTGTCAGAAAAGGACCACCACCAGGCTCACCAACATTTCTCACCATTCCACAAACCCGAATCGGACGATTCAGTTTCTTGACAAGGTATTTCTTTAATTCATTATGAGAAAGAGAATGTAAATCAGCGTGATGATTATTCAATCTAACTTCGCAGAACTGAGCAATAATCGACAGTTTTGCATCTGAAATTGATTCATTTTCCAATTCCTGCAAATAAGCGAAACATTGTTTCTGAATGTTCACCAGCATACCGGCAATCACCTTCTTATAAGTTACCGTGCTCGATTTAAGCGAATCAGGTACAACATTATCAATATTTTTGATGAAAACAATATCAGCATTTAGATCATTCAGGTTTTCAATCAAAGCTCCATGACCACCGGGACGGAAAACTAATTCGCCCTTATCACGAAAAGGCTGATTCGTTGAATCCACAGCAATGGTATCGGTCGATGGTTTTTGCTCCGAGAAACTCACAATATATTTCACGCCAAACTTCCTTTCAAATACTGGCAAGGATTCATTCAGGTGCTTTTCAAATAATTGACGATGTTCGGTTGAAACAGTGAAATGGATATTTGCATTTCCGGTTTTTCCTGCTGCATACAACGCACCTTCCACCAAATGTTCCTGCATGGGTGTTCGTTTCTCTGTTTTGTACGAATGAAACCGCAATAATCCTTTAGGTAACAAGCCATAGTTCAAACCTTTTTCGGTCAATAAATTTTCAATAACCGGCTTAAACAGATGATCTTTTGTCAACTCATCAATTGATTTTCCGTTAATATTCTTACAAACATCATTCAATTCATCGTAAAATGCAAAGTTCTTAATTTCAGAAAAGAATTTCATTTCAAAAGCATTCATTGGTTCATCACCTTTCTTTTCCAAAAACTCAAAAAGGTCTTTAAACATACGGCTCGCAGCACCCGAAGCAGGCACAAACTTGATAATCGTAGCATCAGATTTCAAATACTCATCCCATTGATTCAGTAAAGTTGGAAGTTCATTTTCCCTGACCTGTACAATACCCTTTCCCGGTTCAGCTGCAGTTCGGATTTCCAGGAAAGGAAAACCGCTGGCAAATGATTGTAGTTGTTCGTTGATTTTTTCAAGGGTAATTCCCTTCTTCTTCAATAAAATTTCATCAGTTGCTAATAACATCTTTTCTAAATTTTAAATGTTAATAATATGTAGTTCAGTAGCATTTTTTAATCTCCTAGTTGCTTTTTCAACACTTCTATTTCTTTCTTTCTTTCATTCAAATCAATAATATAATCGGAAATACGAATAAATGATGGGTAATCAGGAAGGGTAAGTTTGCCAAATGAATAAAATGATTTGGTGGCAAATTCTAACGCTTTGTCAACATCTCCGCTAATTTCGTAAGCAATGGCAATATTGTTCGCTGCATACGCTTGAAGCATGGCACTGGAATTATGGTCATACACTGACAACCAAATATCAATTGCCGATTTCCAGTTTTTCACATAGACCGAATCCATTCCTTGTTTCATCAATTTATTATCAGTTGAAAAAAAATAACGATCCACCTTTTCCCAATATGGAATGAATCGGTTAACACATTTACGACCAACCTCCAACGCACCGTCGACAAGTGCATCTTCTCTTTTGGGTAGATCACTTACAGCTTTCCTTCTGCTGTACGATTCTGTTTCCCAGCACAATGTATCTCTAAAAACAATTGTTTTAACCTGAGATTTATTGGGGTAATGAATGCTCCATGAAGTCTCAAACTTTAGTTCCAGCGAATTCAGGTAGGTGGCATTATCGGCTAAAAAATATTCGTTTAAATCATCATTCACCTTAATATTGTCAAGCGATAAAATCACATTCGACCTATTTGATTTACAAAGCTGTCTGATAGTGTCATCAGATAATATATGCGATTTAAAATATTCAACAGATTTATTTCCCGAATTCGCTAAAAGTTTAGTCGATGAGAAAAAATCCTTGCTTTCCAGCTCTTCATTCATTGAACTTAAACAATAAATAGCAAGACTATCGGTAGGGATGACAAGATTCATTATCTTTTCGTTCAGCAACACCGTTTTATGACCATAGTTTTCAGGCTGAATAACACTGTTATTTACAATTAATAAATTATTGGCATCTATATTAAATTCTACTTTAGCTGGACGTAATACATCGAGCGAAGTATAAAACAGTGTTGTGCAGGATGAGTAGAAAACAGCTACAAAAGCCAACAAAATGAATTTCAGTTTGTGCGTTTTCATTGTATTTTAAGCTTATTAATGTTGATTTAAAATAGTATTTATACGATTAGTTTCAGTCCATCATAAGACAGATGAATATTGTCAGGAAATTGTTTATCTACTTCTTCATGTAATCCCATATCGTGACTAATATGAGTAAAATAAGTTTGTTTTGCAGCAATTCTTTTTGCCATTTGTAGCGCTTCTTCAACCGACAAATGCGAAATATGTTTACTTGCTCTCAATGCATTAATAACCAAAACATCCAAATCTTTCAGCAACTCAAACGATTTATCCTTAATCGTTTTCACATCAGTGAGGTAAGCAATTTTCCCTATTCGAAAACCTAATATCGGCAATGCAGCATGCATAATTCGTACAGGTTGTATAGCCTGATTCTTTACAAAAAATCTATTTTCAGTTATTTCATTCAGTTGAATTTTCGGAACTCCCGGATAACTGTTTTCAGCAAAACAATAGGGCATATTACGCTTAATTATACCTAATACTTTTTTCTCTGCATACAATTGTGTTTCACCAAGTGGCCTTACATCGTCCAATCCCCCTACATGGTCATAATGTTCATGAGTCAATAATATGCCCGAAAGATAATCAATTTTATTATTAATCAACTGTTGACGCAAATCAGGTCCACAATCAATCAAAATTCGGGTATTTCCGTCTGTAATCAAGACCGAAGCTCGTAAACGGTTGTCTCTGGCATCCGGTGAAATACAAACCCTACATTTACAACCGATTTGAGGAACGCCCGTCGATGTTCCGGTTCCAAGAAAAAGAAGCTCCATAATTATCTTTCTATTCAGATTATCATTCTTATTCGCCACTCATGGGGATATAAATTATTGCAGCGGTTGCCTAAATTTTTCACCCATCCAAGTCCG
>JBAWXD010000239.1:0-5325 GCA_037144275.1 Paludibacter sp.
TATTAGTTCCGATGGTGGTTCATCAGTAATTTCAAGAGGTGTTTGCTGGAGTACAAATCCAACACCAACTATAGCAGATCGTAAAACATCTGATGGAACTGGAACAGGAACTTTTACTAGTACATTAACCGGATTGTCAGCTGATTCAACCTATTATATACGTGCTTATGCAACAAATAATATTGGTACAGGATATGGTAATACTGTTGCAAGTTTATTAACTGATTTAGATGGTAATATCTACCACAAAGTAACTATCGGAACTCAAACATGGATGGTTGAGAACCTGAAAACAACCCGATATCGTACGGGTGAGGGTATTACAAACAATAAATCAGACAAATTATGGAACACTTCTACATATGGTGCATGGTGCGATTATAATAACGACGAAGCTAACGGCCTGAAATATGGGAAATTGTATAATTGGAATGCTATTAATGACAGTCGTAATATAGCCCCTGTAGGGTGGCATGTGGCTACTAATGCTGATTGGACAACTCTTGTGACATATTTAGGTGGAGAAGGTGTAGCAGCTTCAAAATTAAAAGATATTGCTGGTTTTACAGCTCTTATGGGAGGCTCACGTAGTTCAAGTGGTTCTTTTGGAGGTCTTGCTGATTCAGGTTTCTGGTGGACATCAACTGAAAATAATAGTAGCAATGTATTCTTTTGGACAATAGTTTCTACGGATGTTTATCAACTTTACAAAACAAAGCTTTATGGGTATTCTGTTCGTTGTGTGAAAGACTAAGTTTTAAATTATATTTGACTCATTGAAATCCCGTTCCCTTATAATATTCTTCAGTCTTTCGTTTCTAACTTTGGGGCTTTTTCTCGCCGATTTGGCATGGGGAAGCATCCATATATCGTTGCGTGAGATTCTATCGGTTTTCTTTGGGAAAGGAACGGAAGGAATTAATTCAGAGATATTACTTAATTTTCGTTTGCCGAAAGCAATAACAGCCATATTAGCAGGGGCTTCACTTTCTGTTGCTGGGTTGATGATGCAGACACTTTTTCGCAATTCTTTGGCAGATCCCTATATTTTGGGCGTTAGTTCAGGTGCAAGCCTGGGCGTGGCTTTAGTCATGATGGCGGCTTCGATACTTCCGGTAGCATTTGTGAGCAGTGGATGGGCATTGATTGTGGCTGCTATTATTGGTGCTTCAATTGTACTGGCTATGGTAGTGGGCGTTTCGTTCAGAATTCAAAATGCTGTTTCGTTACTCATTGTAGGATTAATGTTTGGCACTATTGCCGGGTCGATTGTTAGTGTACTTCAGAATTTCAGCAATCCCGATGCCATTAAGCTTTTCGTGATGTGGACATTTGGGAGCTTGAGTGCAGTAACCTGGACGTATATGCAGGTTTTGTTACCGGTTTCATTGATAGGATTGGGTATGGCTTTCTTTTTACAAAAACGGCTGGATAGCCTGTTGCTTGGTGAGAATTATGCCCGTGGACTGGGCGTTTCCATTATTCAAACCCGTTTATTAATTGTTATAGCCACCGGTTTACTGGCAGGTGGAATTACTGCTTTTACCGGACCAATTGCCTTTGTGGGTGTGGCTATTCCGCATATTGCCCGTGGAATTTTTCGCACATCAAGTCATAAAATACTGATGCCGGCAACAGTCCTTTGCGGATCATCTCTTATATTATTTTGCGATATAATTTCCCAAATGCCGGCTTATACCTTGCCGATAAATACAATCAGCGCTTTGTTTGGTGCACCGATAATTATCTGGATAATTTTGAAAAAACGATAGTATAGACGCAATGCATTGCGTCTATACAAAATATAATATGTCAATTCTAACAACGCAAAACTTATCAATTGGGTATTCCCGCCGGGGAACTACTGAAGCTGTACAGTCTGCACTCAATTTAGAACTGAGGGCAGGGGAGTTGGTATGTTTGATTGGTCCGAATGGTAGTGGTAAATCTACTTTGTTACGCACACTCACAGGTTTGCAAAAACCTTTAGCCGGCAAAACATGCATTGATGAAAGAGAAATATCGAAACTTAAGCAACGTGAAAAAGCGATGTTGATTTCATTGGTTTTGACAGAGCGTGTTGATATTGAAAATGCCACAGTTTACAATATTGTTTCCCTGGGACGACATCCACATAGCAATTGGTGGGGGAATATAACGAATGAAGAAGATAAAATTATTTGTGAAGCTATAGAAATGGTGCATTTGGAACATAAAATGTATCATAATATTAATGAATTATCGGATGGGGAGCGGCAACGCGTGATGATAGCCAAGGCACTTGCTCAGGATACGCCAATAATAATGCTCGACGAACCGACTGCCCATCTCGATTTGCCAAATCGAGTGGAAATAATGTTGTTGCTTCACCGATTGGCACACAAAACTGATAAGGCCATTTTGCTTTCAACTCACGAACTTGATTTGGCACTACAAGCTGCTGATCGAATCTGGTTAATCAGCTCAGAGCGCGGCATTGAGTTTGGTGTGCCAGAAGACTTGGTGTTTAACGGCAGTTTTAATCATGCTTTTGAAAGCAAATCCTATTATTTCAATGCAGCAAACGGTAATTTTTCACTCAATTATCCAATGACGCGTAAGGTTTGGATTTCCGGTCATAAAACCCGTATGTATTGGACTTTACGAGCATTGGCTCGGGCCGGATATATGGTAGTTGAAGGTGCTGAAACACATATTTTCGTTACTGAAGTTGGTTGGGAGTTGAATGAAAAAGAAATACCTAACGTAGAAAATTTACTAAAGGAATTAAATATGATTTTTACAGTCGAATAATAGATTTGATTTTAAGTTGGGCGATTATTGATTGTCAATTATGAATTTTTAATTCCCTTGTTGTATCTTTGTAACTAATTTGGCAATCATTCAAAATAAAATCCCTTTTTCTCCGTTAAAATTGGGTTGAAAACAATCCCGATAACCGACATTCTCTTTGCATGAAATACAGACTCTTAATTTTCCTCGCTATATTATCTTTTTCAGCAGGCTTGTCGGCACAATCCAAAGTACGTGTTTATGGCTATGTGATTGATTCCAATAACCGTGGAATAGAGCTTTCCAATGTATTTTTTGAAAATACAAAAGTGGGAACAACCACCAATCAGAACGGATATTACGAGTTAAACATGAACGTGAAAGACTCAGCAGTCATTGTTTATTCCATGCTCGGTTATCAAACCATTAAACACACTATTCATCCGCATCAGCAAGTTATTCAGATTTCCGTACAGCTTCCGGGGTTGTCAAAGCAAATTACCGAAGTGAATGTTATCGGGCAGCGTCGACAAACTTCCATGCTCGATATGCTTGATCCCACGAAACTACGGATAATGCCCAATACTTCGGGTGGAATAGAATCCTTGTTGATTACTTTTGCCGGAGTGAGTTCAAGTAATGAGTTAAGTTCGCAATACAATGTGCGTGGCGGTAATTTCGATGAAAATGCCGTGTATGTCAATGGCCTGGAAGTGTATCGCCCCTTACTCATTCGTGCCGGTCAGCAGGAAGGTTTGAGTTTTATCAATCCCGATATGGTTCAGAATGTGGCATTTTCGGCCGGAGGTTACGATGCCAAATATGGCGATAAAATGTCGTCAGTGCTGGATATTCAATATAAGAAGCCAACAGAATTTGAGGCTTCTGCTTCATTGAGTTTGCTGGGCGCTTCGGCTTATGTTGGAACGGCTAAAAAGAAATTCACCCAAATGCATGGTTTCCGCTATAAAACAAACGGTTATCTGCTTGGAACGCTCGATACAAAAGGCGAATACAATCCGTCATTTATTGATTATCAGACCTATATGACCTATCAGTTTAATTCCAAGCTTGACCTGACTTTTTTGGGTAACTTTTCGCAAAACTCCTATCAGTTTATTCCGCAAGACCGCGAAACATCTTTTGGAACCTATAGTACAGGTCGCAAGCTTTCGGTTTATTTCGAGGGGCAGGAGCAGGATTTATTTCGTACCTTGTATGGTGCTTTCTCCTTGAATTATAAGCCAATAAAGGGAATGAAAATTAGTTTATTGGCTTCAACTTTTTATACCAACGAAAGTGAAACTTACGATATTTTGGGTGAATATGTATTGAGCGAAGTGAAAATGGATCTTGACCCAACAAAACAAACCGGTGCATCTTTGGGAGTGGGAAAATACCAGCAACATGCACGCAATCGCTTGAATGCAACAGTTTCTAATTTATCACATTTAGGAGAATATGACCTGGAAAACCATAAACTGAAATGGGGCTTAAACATTCAGAATGAAATTATTTCAGATAAAATTGGTGAGTGGGAATGGCGGGACTCGGTTGGTTATTCGCTTCCATTCAGCGATAAACAGCTAAATTTGTTCTATAATATGAAAGCCGACACGGTTTTATCTACCTGGCGTACAACAGCTTTCTTTCAGGATACGTACAAATGGAATTCAGATGCCGGAGCATTCTCGGTAACGGGCGGATTGCGTGCTAATTACTGGACTTTTAATAAGGAATTATTGGTTAGTCCACGTTTTTCGCTATCATATCTACCCCACTGGAAAAGCGATTTCAGCTTCCGTTTTGCCACCGGGGTGTATTATCAGGCACCATTTTACAAAGAAATTCGAGATACAGTTACTGATGCATTGGGAAATGTGCGGATTAAGCTCAACAACAATATTCATGCACAACGCTCGCTACATTTTGTGTTGGGAGGTGACTATTATTTTCGTGCGTGGGGACGACCATTTAAGTTTACTACCGAAGCTTATGCAAAACTTGCTGACCGGGTTATTTCCTATACCGTTGATAATGTACGTGTAATATATTCCGGTAAAAATGATGCCAATGCTTATACGGCGGGTGTTGATTTCAAACTTTACGGCGAGTTGGTTCCTGGTGCTGATTCGTGGATTAATCTGTCATTGATGAATGCCAAACAGGATATTATTGGCGATTCGTATATTACTCATACCTACGGATCAACTGGAAATGTGCTTTCTACCTCTACTGTTTTTCCCGGCTATGTGTCAAGTCCAAGCGAACAACGATACACATTTTCGATGCTGTTTCAGGATTATTTACCTAATAATCCGAAATATAAAATGCAGTTAAAATTTATCTGGTCAGATGGATTGCCTATAGCCGCTCCATTTAACTCCAAATTCAGCACGGCTTTCAGGGCATTGGGCAACAGAGCTCCGGCATACCGACGTGTCGATATCGGTGCTTCCCGCGTATTGGTGAACGGAACAGATAAAGTGTTGAATAAACTCTGGCTGAAACATGTGAAAAGTGTTTGGTTGAATGTGGAAGTGTTCAATTTGT
>JBAWXD010000240.1:0-5298 GCA_037144275.1 Paludibacter sp.
AATTGTAGTCGGGGATTTTTTTGTTCGCTAAAAATCAAAATATGAAATGCAGAAATGAATCATTAATAGCAGAATAGATGCTTTGTGTCTGTGTTAAGTGAGAAATATACTGGCTCAAACAAAATATGAAAAAGAATCACCCTGACAAAATTGGGTTTGGTCAGGGTGATTCTTTGATAACTGAAGAACTTCAGAAAATAAAATCAGAACAAATTAGGTCTCCTTTTCTTGGCTTCGTCCAAACTCAATAAATCCGCTTTTTTCGTTTGCTTCTCACGCAATGCCTGATACTCAGTAGCTATATCAGCTTCATAATTTGCATGGTTTGCTTTGCTCATTAGTTGAGCTACCACGTGTGTATTTACCGAAGCATCTTTTACGTGCACAACCGGACCTTGTAGTTCGGTGCAATTTTTACCGCTGTATGGATCTTTGAAGTTGTTGCTCCACCAATTAACAAGGGAATCGTCAACCCTGCTTTTTGCATTTCTGCAGCAACGATTGTCATTTCTTCCAACGAAGGTGTGATCAATCCGCTCAAACCTACAATATCCACTTTTTCCCGAATAGCTGTTTCAATAATTTTGTCCGTCGGAGTCATTACGCCAAGGTCAATCACTTCAAAATTATTACAGGCCAAAACCACAGCTACAATATTTTTTCCGATATCGTGTACATCACCCTTTACAGTGGCAATCAGGAATTTACCTGCCGATGAGCTTTGTCCGGGAACTTTTTGTTTTTCAATTTCAGGTTGCAAAACGGCTACTGCTTTTTTCATAGTACGAGCTGTTTTTACCACTTGTGGCAAGAACATTTTTCCGTCACCAAACAATTCTCCAACGATATTCATACCGCTCATCAACGGACCTTCGATGATTTCAATAGCCGTATCGAATTGAGTCAAAGCTTCGGCTAAATCTTCATCTAAAAATTCACTGATACCTTTTATCAATGCATATTCCAGGCGACCTTGCAGTGAACGTGAACGCCATTCATCAATCTTTAATTCTTTTTCTCCCGAAGCTTGATTCTTGACTTTTTCGGCCAGTTCAATCATACGTTCAGTAGCATCCGGACGGCGATTCAGTACAATATCTTCAACGTGTTCCAATAATTCAGGTTCAATGTCCTGATAAATTTGCAACATTCCGGCATTCACAATTCCCATGTCCATGCCTTCTTTGATGGCATAATACAAAAATACAGAGTGAATGGCTTCGCGAACCACGTTGTTACCACGGAATGAGAACGAAAGATTGCTCACCCCGCCACTTATTTTGGCATAAGGTAAATTATGTTTGATCCAACGAGTTGCATTCAGAAAATCAACACCGTAATTGTTGTGTTCTTCAATCCCGGTGGCAATGGCCAATACGTTTGGGTCGAAAATGATATCTTGTGGTGGAAAACCCACTTTGTCGACCAGCAAATGATAGGCCCGACTACAAATCTGTATTTTGCGCTCAAAACTGTCGGCCTGACCTTTTTCGTCAAAAGCCATGACAATAACTGCTGCACCATATGAACGAATTTTACGCGCTTTTGTCAGAAAATCATCTTCGCCTTCTTTCATGCTGATGGAATTTACAATACATTTTCCCTGCATGCATTTCAGCCCAGCCTCAATTACTTCCCATTTCGAAGAGTCAATCATAATTGGAATACGCGAAATTTCCGGCTCAGATGATAGATAATGAAGAAAAGTAACCATTTCCTCCTTCGATTCTAACATGGCATCGTCCATGTTTATGTCGATAACCTGCGCACCATCTTCCACTTGCTTGCGGGCAATGCTGAGTGCTTCCTCGTATTTTTTCTCGTTTATCAAACGCAAAAACATACGCGAACCGGCCACGTTGCAACGCTCGCCAATGTTGACGAATAATGACCTCACCCCCGACCCCTCAGCTTGAGGAGAGGGGAGAAGTTCGTCTGTATAATGAGAATTTGCTCGCTCTTTAGATGGAAGGTTATCGAGTTCTAATTTTATTTTTTTTGCTACCTCATAAGGGTTTTCAAGAACTTCTTTGTTTGTAAAACGAATAACAAGAAACCCATTGTTATTTAAAATCTCAGTTCGAAATTTATCATGTTCTTTTTGTTCTTTTGTTTCATGGATTCCGCCATCTACTTCAATTATTACATTTTTTTCAATGCAAATAAAATCAGCAATATATCCATTTACAATATGTTGACGACGAATTTTATATCCAATTTTTCTGTCTCGTAAGCATTCCCACAAGTCTTTTTCAGCTTTTGTAGGTTCATGGCGCATTTCCTTTGCTTTGTCAATCAATAAATTCCAAGAAATTGGGTCTGTTGTAAAATTGGCATGCTCAGTTCCCCTCTCCTCAAGGAGAGGGGCTAGGGGTGAGGTGATTTCTAAGTGTTCCAGTCCAGATAGTATTAAGCTGTTGCTGGCTACTTTAGGTTTTCTAACTTCTGCATTTTTAATTAGAGTCTGGTATTCAGCAATATGATCAGGTGAAGTACCACAGCAACCGCCAATAATATTGACGAGTTTTTCTTCGAAATATTCCTTGACCTGAACGGCCATCATTTCCGGTAATTCATCATATTCTCCAAACTGATTTGGCAAACCTGCATTTGGATATGCGCTGACAAACCAGGGCGAATGAGTATTTATTTCCTGTAAATATGGTTTTAAATCTTTAGCACCAAATGAGCAATTTAATCCGACAGATAATATATTGGCATGACCGATAGATGCTAAAAATGCCCGAATAGTTTGTCCAGATAAGGTGCGGCCACTTTTGTCTGCCACAGTTGCTGAAAGCATGATTTCAACACGTTTGCCCAGTTCGGCCATAGCTTCTTCGGCTGCAAAAATTGCTGCTTTAGCATTCAGTGTGTCGAAAATAGTTTCAATCAACAGTGCGTCAACGCCACCTTCAATCAATGCCAGAATTTGTTCTTTATATGCTGTCACTAAGTCGTCGAAACTTACAGCACGAAAGGCCGGATTGTTTACATCGGGCGACATAGAAGCTGTTTTGTTGGTTGGACCAACGGCTCCGGCTACAAAACGTGGTTTCGCAGGATTTTTAGCAGTGTATTCGTCTGCAGCCTGGCGGGCAAGTTTAGCACTTTCGAGATTTATTTCGCGGACCAAGGCAGCCATGCCATAATCTTCCATAGAAACTACCTGCGCATTGAAAGTGTTAGTTTCAATTATATCGGCACCTGCTTCGAGATAGGCAGCATGAATTGATTTGATAATTTCCGGCTGAGTGAGTACCAGCAAATCATTATTGCCTTTCACAAGGCTGGGCCACTGCGCAAAACGTTCGCCGCGATAATCGGCTTCGGTCAGTTTGTGGCGTTGTATCATAGTTCCCATCGCTCCATCAAGGACCATAATGCGATGTTCAAGTTCTGTTCTTAAGTTCATTTTCTATAGTTTGAGCTGCAAAGATAATGCTAATCAGTTGATAATTGACAGTTGACAGTTGATAATTAAAGGATTCATTGAAACAAAAAGCGCTGAAATATGAACTTCCAGCGCTTTTAATTCCCCTTTAGGGGTTAGGGGTTCTTATTTTATAAGTCCTTTTCCGGTCATTTCTTTTGGTTGAGGAATGCCCAAAATCTGACAGATTGAAGGAGCTACGTCGGCCAAAATACCGTTTTCAACTTTTGCATTTTTGTTTGCAGTTACATAAATAAATGGAACAGGATTCAATGAGTGAGCTGTGTTTGGTGAACCATCAGTATTTTCAGCAAAGTCAGCATTTCCGTGGTCGGCTATGATAATTACTTCGTAGTCGTTCGCTTTTGCAGCTTCTACAACTTCTTTTACGCAATTGTCAACGGTAGTTACTGCTTTTTGAATAGCTTCGTAAACCCCGGTGTGGCCTACCATGTCGCCATTGGCAAAGTTCAAAGCCACAAAATCAAATTTTTGTGTGTTCAATGCAGCAGCCAGTTTCTCAGCTACTTCCGGAGCGCTCATTTCCGGTTGAAGATCATAAGTTGCTACTTTTGGAGAAGCAACCAGGATGCGTTCTTCACCTTCAAATTCACTTTCACGACCACCTGAGAAGAAGAATGTTACGTGAGCAAATTTTTCTGTTTCAGCAATACGCAATTGTTTCATTCCCAGGCTTGAAATATATTCGCCCAAGGTGTTTTGAACATTGTCTTTATCGAACAAAATGTGTAAGCCTTTGTAGCTTGAATCGTAAGGAGTCATACAATAGAATTCCAATGGAATTGTGTGCATTCCTTCTTCAGACATGTTTGTTTGAGTCAAAACAACAGTCAATTCTTTTGCGCGGTCATTGCGATAGTTGAAGAAAATAACAACATCACCGGCTTCGATAGTTGCCAATGGTTTTCCGGAAGCATCAACAGCAACGATTGGATTTACAAATTCATCGGTTACGCCTGCATCATAAGAAGCTTGCATGGCTGCTACCACGTTAGTAGTTGCTTCGCCAACACCGTATACCAATAGGTCGTACGATTTTTTTACACGATCCCACCGTTTGTCGCGATCCATGGCATAATAACGCCCAATGATAGAAGCAATTTTAGTATCTGTAGCCGCTGTATGCACTGCTAATTGTTCGATAAAGCCTTTTCCGCTGCGTGGATCTGTGTCGCGACCGTCCATAAAGCAATGAACAAAAGCGTCAGAAACGCCGTAATCTTTGGCAATGTCGAGCAATTTGAACAAGTGGTCCAGCGAACTGTGAACGCCACCATCGGAAACCAATCCTAAGAAATGGATTTTCTTTTTATTGTCACGGGCGTATGAATATGCACTTATTACCTCAGGATTCTGAAGAATGCTGTTATCGCGACAGGCAATATTGATTTTTACCAAATCCTGATAAACCACGCGTCCGGCACCGATATTCAGGTGACCCACTTCGGAGTTACCCATTTGACCTTCAGGAAGACCAACATCCTCACCCGAAGCCAGTAATTGAGAGTTTGGATAATTAGCAACCAACGAGTCGATATAAGGTGTTGGTGTGCTGTAGATGACGTTTGAATGGCTTTTGCTTCCAATTCCCCAACCATCCAAAATCATTAATAATGCTTTTTTGCTCATTTTATTCTGAATTTTATAATTTTATACTGAATCTAATACCTCTCCTTTTCGGGCTGCAAAATTACTCATTTATTTGCACATATTTATTCTGTTTGCCTCAATAAAATCAGCGAAACTAATCAGACAATAATAAACTGTATTTTTATGTCAAAAAAACTATCTTTGCATACCTAAATAAAAATCAGAAGATGTATATCGTACTACTTTTTATGTTT
>JBAWXD010000241.1:0-5287 GCA_037144275.1 Paludibacter sp.
GAAGGCATTAAATTGATGATGAAGAAGAAATTGACAGCAATTGCGTACGAATTAATCAGGGATGAGCAAAAAACATTCCCGGTAGTGAGTTCAATTTCCGAGATTGAAGGCAATACAGCAATCGCCGTAGCAGCTGAGCTAATGAGTAATGAACGTGGTGGAAAAGGAATATTATTGGGCGGAATTGCAGGAATTACTCCCACCGAAGTATTAATTTTGGGAGCAGGAATTACCGGATCGGTGGCAGCCCGGACAGCCATTGCACTAGGTGCACAGGTGAAGATTTTCGATCACGACATTAATAAACTCCGTAAAATTCAACATTACCTGGGTCAACAGGTTTTTACTTCGGTAATACAACCTTCAGTCCTTTTCAAAGCCCTCGCTACAGCCGATGCCGTAATTGGAAATCTGCGTTATATAAATGGTTCCGAACGGTTTATGGTGTCAGAAGAATTAGTAAAAACGATGAAGCCGGGTGCTATTATCATTGATATGAGCGTGGATCAGGGTGGTTGTTTTGAAACTTCGGAATGCCGTACGCTGAAAAATCCGATATATGAAAAACATGGCATTATTCATTATTGTGTGCCCAATATCTCAGCACGTGTAGCTCGAACATCTTCTATGGCATTAAGTAATATCTTCGCTCCTATTTTATTGAAAATTGGTAATTCGGGAGGCGTTATTCCGGCTATTAATGAAAGTTCGGGCTTCCGCCACGGTGCATACATTTTCGGTGGTGTGCTTGTAAACCGTCTGATTGGCGATTATTATGGAATTAGTTCGAATGATATTGGATTACTGTTGGCTGGATATTGATAAGTCGGTAGATAGCAGTCAGCAGCTGAATAGTGTTGACATTAATCATTAAACTTTTCCATTAAGCATTTCTCGGAGCTATTTTTTATTATATTTGCATTTCAAAACAAGTACCCGATGTTGCCGTATTTATGTCAACTATCAACTCTGAACTTTCAACTGAATTTCCATGTCGCCAACACAACCAGAACCGATAACTGAAGATGATCAGATTCAATTAGAATTTGAAGCTTTGCTTGAGGATTACCGAAACACCAATCATCGTCAGAAGATTGAACTAATCACCAAAGCATTCAACTTCGCAAAAGCAGCTCACAAAGGCATTAAAAGGCGTTCCGGTGAACCTTACATTATGCATCCGCTGGCTGTGGCACGCATTGTAGTAAAAGAAATCGGTTTGGGCTCTACTTCCATCTGCTCTGCATTATTGCACGATGTGGTGGAAGATACTGATTATACGGTTGAAGATATTGAGAATCTGTTCGGACATAAAATTGCCCAGATTGTTGATGGATTGACCAAATTATCGGGTGGTGTATTTGCCGAAAAAGCTTCTGAACAGGCTGAGAATTTCCGTAGGTTGCTCATTACCATGTCTGAAGATATTCGGGTGATTCTGATAAAGATAGCCGACCGCCTTCACAATATGCGCACACTGGGTTCCATGCCTCAGGCCAAACAATTTAAAATTGCCGGTGAAACACAATATATTTACGCTCCACTTGCCCACCGCCTTGGACTTTTCCGCATTAAAACCGAACTTGAAAATCTCAGCTTTAAGTTTGAACACCCCGATACATTTAAAGAAATTGAAGATAAGTTAGCTGTTGATGAAGAAGCCAGAACCCTCTTTTATAAGGAGTTTTCCGAACCGATAAACACAAAACTGACCGAAATGGGCTACAAGTTCAGCCTTCGTGCCCGTATTAAATCGGTTTATTCTATCTGGTTAAAAATGAACACCCGTAACATACCGTTCGAAGAAGTTTACGACATTCTGGCTGAACGTATCATTTTCGAACCACGAGACGGGATGAGTGAAAAGGACCAATGCTGGATGCTATATTCGGCTATTACCGGCATTTATAAGCCTCATCCCGAGCGTATCCGGGACTGGATAAGCACGCCAAAAGCGAATGGGTATGAAGCACTACACGTCACCGTGATGGGTCAGGGTGGCCGTTGGGTGGAAGTGCAAATCCGAAGCAAACGCATGAACGATATTGCTGAAAAGGGACTTGCCGCTCACTGGAAATACAAGTCGGGCGAAGCGGATGAATCTGAACTGGATAAATGGCTGAAAACCATTAAAGAACTGCTTGAAAATCCTGAACCGAACGCCATCGATTTTATGGATACGTTCAAACTAAATCTTTTTGCTTCTGAAATTTTCGTATTTACCCCGAAAGGCGAAATCAAAACGATTGCACTCGGTGCTACTGCACTCGATTTTGCTTATAATGTTCACTCCGAACTTGGTAATCACTGTATCGGGGCTAAAGTAAATCATAAATTAGTTCCGCTCAATTATAAACTGAATAGTGGGGATCAGATTGAAATTCTTACATCCAAAAAACAGACACCTCAACAGGAATGGCTAGAATTTGTAACCACAGCTCGTGCTAAAACCAAACTTCGTAACTTATTTAAAAAAGAAGAAAAAGTTCTTATTTCGGAAGGTCAGAAGCAGATTGAACAAACCTTGAAAAAAATCAGCCTTGTTCCTGACAATGAGAATATTGTTCCCATTTTGAGACATTTTAATTTCACTCAACGGAATGAATTGTATTTGCAAACAGGTAAAGGCGTACTTGATCTGAATGAAATTGAACGAATCTTCTTTAAGCCCAAAACAGAAAATGTAATTGTAAAATATCTCAAAATGCCTTTTGTTGGGAGCTCTGATAATAAACAAGCTCCTTCTGTATCTATTGACAGTAAGGTTGACCGGAAAGTTTCCGTTAAACTAACAGAGGAAAACGCAGGTAAAACGTATATTTTAGGCGAATGTTGTCATCCTATTCCGGGCGATGACGTACTTGGCTATGTGGATGAATCGGAGAAAGTAATTGTTCACAAACGTCAGTGCAAAGTGGCTGCCAAACTAAAAAGCAGCTTTGGCGAACGTATTGTAACAGTGGATTGGGCTACTCATAAAGTTCTTTCGTATGTCGAAACACTTGAAATAAAAGGAATTGACAAAAAAGGCGTATTAATTGAAATATTGAAAGTAATTTCAGAGGGTTATGGTGTAAATATAAAGAAAATGAATATAGAAACCAATGCCAGCATGTTTGTCGGAAGGTTTTATATTTATGTTCACGACACGGAAGACATCAATAACCTATGCAAAAATATTATTAAAATCAAGGAAATCAAATCAGTACAGCGGGTACAGGAGTAAACCACATAAATTCAGAAACAAAAATGGCGGATTCTCACCCGCCATTTGTTGTTTATAAGAATTGACTATTTTACTTTACTCACTATCTGAATGACACTATCATTATGGGTATCAGTCAAATTATGCTTTACTAATAAAGCCGTTGATATACTTGAAACAGCCAGTTTAATTTCAGCGCTAATATCATCTTTCATCCATACCCGCCCATCATTCAAACACGAAACAGCAGCAATAGACTGACCGTTCAGAAAAAATTCAAAACCAATGAATTCCATTTGCATCCAATTCGCCTGACCTTCAACCTGATTTACTCCTTTTATAACGATTTCATTCCCTTTTGAGTCTTTTGCACTACCACAAATCTTATTATCGGACAATCTGGACTCCATAGTGTAAATCATAAAATCCCAATAAATACCGGAAACATCAATTGGGACTATAGTTCCTGCAAAAGTATTTTTATACTCTAAAGAATAGTTCAGAAAACCTTTCAACAACGGTAATTCACTGTTTTCAAATTTTCCGATTGCAAATACATCAGCCTGTTCTTTATCAGCAGTAAATTGGGTAAAACTAAGTTTTTCATGTGCATTCTTGAACTTAACAACAAAAGGAATTTCAAGTTTCGATGTCCAGCCTCTTTGTATTTTTGAAGAGGAATAATCACCATACGTGATTACCTGATTAAATTGCCATCCCTGTCGGCCTTTTACATCATAAACCGATGTATTGAGTTTCAATTCCGGTGAAACTAAAAGGTTAGGACTTTTGCATCCTACCATAAGGATAAGCATTGTGATAAATACTGAATTTTTCATGCTGATAACTGTGTTAGTGAATAACTGATTTTATTTACAACGCTTTCCAAAAAGCGTGCCAAATGGATTTCTCAAGTTATTCGTCTTAAGAATAAATTCTTCTTTTGGTCTCGGAATTAAATTTAAATACAATTATATTTACCTGACAATAGACATAATAAGTAAGATGAAATATATAATGTCGTATAATTCACTTTAAACAACAAAAAGAATAGAACGTAAATTTTCGCTGATATAGCGGATCGAAAATTTCGATTTATCGGAAATTTAAAACGGATCTTAATCCCGACAAATCGGGATGATTATCAGATATTTACAATCTTATCAGTCATGTTTGCATGACTAAAATCAGTTTTAAATCAGTTTTAATATTATCCGTGATTATCCGCTATATCAGCTAAAATCCACGTTCTATTTAATTTATAAAATACGACATTATATTGTGGCCATTACTTATATCCATTTACAGCCTAATCAATTTAGACCATTTTAGCCGGAGCACCTACAAAAACAGTACCTTCGGGCAAGGTTTCACTATTCATCAGTACTGACAAAGGTTCTAATGAGGAACTATCCTCCATTTTTGAGTCGTAAAGTACCACAGCCATTCCGCCCACACTACAATTATTTCCAATATCCACAAACGACATTTTCATAACCCAGTTCTTAAACAGATATGTTTGAAACCAACAATTATTGTCAGAGCCACATCGTCACCAAGCTTAATCAAATCAAATTCAGTAATTTGAGTTGTAAAGAAAAAGCCTGCAAATTGATTTTGCAGGCTTTTTATTGTTGTTGAAATTCTATTTGCGGAGAGAAAGGATCTTGTAACTTCCAATTTGACCGCTGTATTTCAATGAGTTATACTCGTAAAATCATTTGGGTACCCGATTTTTCACCCTCGAAAGAATAGTTCAAAAAGTGGTAAATCGTATGATGCAAATTTACGAAATATAATTGATAATACAAAGGATTGCGTACTATTTTTTAGTGTGGTTGAAGTATAATATGTAGGAAGATAACTAACTTTTGGTATGGTGTTTCTGTCTGTTATCCTTTAATGAAGAGATGTACCTGTTCGGCTTTTAGTCCGGTGTATTGGCAAAACTCGTCTACGCTGACGAATTGGTGTTCCTGCTTTTGATAGTGATTCTTTATCTGTGCAAGCAACGATCTGCCGTAACATGACGCGTTCAGCGGCAACTTTAACCTTTGATCTGCGTAAATCGGATTCAGTGGC
>JBAWXD010000242.1:0-5167 GCA_037144275.1 Paludibacter sp.
TCAAATCAGTAAACATAGGCGTTTTAAATTCATACGCTAAACGCCAAAAACTAGATACATTTTCGACAAAATAAGGACATTTTGCAGTATCCAATACTGCGCTAATATCATAAATAGCAAAGTTAGTATTTTTAGTAACAGCACTTATTGCAACCGGATTATAGGTTTTGTCATAAAGTATTAAGTCAGACACTGCAAGACCGCTCACAGTTTTATAAAAATTCAACCTAAAGCCACTATTGCTTACATTACTCACAAATGCCTTATTTGCCATAACTGTTGAAGTTCCTGACATAATCTGAATAAAACCACCTACACTAAGCTCATCTCCTTTTGCCCGCATAGCAAGTAAATATCCCAAATCTGCCTGTGTTGTTGTATAAGTCAGTTTTGTGGAATCGAGTACGGCAGTCATCTCGTACGAGGCGGGATTAACCCGATACCATTGATAAGTTAATCCTCCGCTAACGACACTATTATCCAAATTTTTTTTCACAACTACCGAAGCAGCTAAACCCCTACCCACCCATGGAGACATCACTCCTGAAAGATACATACTTTCGTCAAGTCCCCAACTGCCGAAATATGTATCAACAGAGGAAAGCGGTGCATAAAGCTCGTTGGAGGTAAATCCGTTTTTAGAACCACCATTTACCAAAAGCCGTAATTTGTAACTTCCATTTAAATTGAGACTGAAATTGTCTTGTGATGCTGTCGAAGTTACTAAATCTGTACTATTATACTGATAATTATTCCATATTGCACCATCATTCGATGAATATTGAAGTGTGTAGCTATTAGCGCCATATTGTGATGGAGCTGGAAAATACATATCTACTACAGCTCTGGTTCCCATGTAAAAGGAATTGTTTTCACGAGCACTAGTTGTAATATGAAAACCGCCAATTTTACCTGGTGGAACAGTGAATGGCGTAAATGCAGGAATACTGCCACCCTCACCGGGTGTAAATTGAGACATAGCTGTTTGTGCGCTTAACAATAAAAAGAACAATACAAACAGTTTTTTTGCGAAATGTGTAATTGTTGTTTTCATAATGTTGTTTTTTTAGTAAATTAGTTATGTTGATAAGTAATTCAATAAGTTGAATTGAATGAAAGTATTTTTTTTTGTTGAGCGCTAACCGCACTGCCGAAAGTTCAATGAGTTGTGCTTTTACAAAGTATAAAGGTTAATCAGGAGGTTTATTTTAGTCGTCCTGAAATTAAAATTCATTATTTAAACCACATTGATACATAATTCTACAATTGATATCCAAGCAATGATTCGACAATTTGTAAAACATTTACAAAAATACATAATTCTTATGAAATAAATTCTAAATCAAGAAGAATATTTAAAATATAAATATGAAATAGATTCTTAGCACATTTTTCAGACAATATTTATCCTATTTGTCAGGTACTATCTGCATATCAAGTGCGTATTATAGGATGTATTAGAGGGTGAACAGCCCACTAATATCACTCTAATCTTCAATTTTGGAATTATTTAACGAATTATATCATTCTTTCCATTCATTTTTCCACAAGAAAAGCCAATAATTATACAATTAGATTCTCTAATTATGCATTTATTCTGCTTATCTTTGCTCCATGTTACACAATTTCATTGCTTCGCGTATAGAGGCTCAGCTACCCTTTGAACCTACCGAACAGCAAACTCAACTCATAGAAGCACTTGGAATTTTTCTGATGTCGACCGACAATGAGAAATGCTTTTTATTGCGCGGGTATGCCGGTACAGGAAAAACGTCGGTGGTGAGTGCATTGGTGCGTGCTTTGAATGAGCTGAAACAAAAAACCATGCTCCTTGCTCCTACAGGCCGGGCAGCCAAAGTGATAGCGGGCTATTCGGGATTTCCGGCCTTTACCATTCACAAAAAAATTTACCGTCAGAAATCCATGTCGGAATTCAAATTTCAACTGGCTGATAATCTGAATACCCACACACTGTTTATTGTGGATGAGGCTTCCATGATTTCGAACACCGGTACTGAAAGCACCTTTGGTTCGGGGCGCTTGCTCGACGATTTGGTGGAATTTGTGTACAGTGGGCAGGGTTGTAGTCTTTTGCTGTTGGGCGATACAGCCCAGTTGCCACCCGTTATGCAGCCTCATAGTCCGGCACTGGAGCGGGATAAGTTGATGGGCTATGGTCTGAAAGTGCATGAATATATCTTAACGCATGTGGTTCGTCAGGCCTTGGAAAGCGGTATTCTGCATAATGCCACGCTGCTCAGGCAACAGTTGCTGGAAGAGAAAACATCCGAGTTTCCGAAGTTTGAACTGGAAGGCTTTTCGGATATAAAGAAACTGGGTGGCATGGAGTTGATTGATGAAATACAGCGGTCCTACGAAGGTGTTGGTGTTGAGGATACTATCGTGGTAACCCGGTCGAATAAGCGTGCCAATATGTATAATAATGGCATTCGCGCACGGGTAATGATGAAGGAAGATGAGCTTACAAACGGAGATTTACTGATGGTAACCCGCAATAATTATTTTTGGAACAAACCTTACAAAGAAATTGATTTCATTGCGAATGGTGATATTCTGCAGGTTATGCGTGTGCGAAAGCACCACGAGATGTATGGTTTCCGTTTTGTGGATTTGACACTCCGTTCGCTGGATTATGATTGGGAAATTGATGCGCGAATCTGGCTCGATGCCCTGCAAGCTGAATCGCCTAGGGTAATGAATGAAATGACGAATAAACTGTTTCAGGCGGTGGCTGAAGATTATCCCGAAATCATGACCAAGAAAGAGTTATATAAAAAAATACTGGAAAATGAGTATTACAATGCCCTTCAGGTGAAATTTGCCTACGCTGTTACCTGCCACAAAGCCCAGGGCGGACAGTGGAAAAAGGTTTTTGTAGATTCGGGACAGATTAGCGAAGAGCAATTGAATAGCGACTTTTACCGTTGGCTTTATACAGCACTGACACGTGCTACTGAAACCGTTTTTCTGGTAAATTTCCCTGAAAAAACTTTTGTTAGCATTAAATAACGCTCAACTGCTACATAAACACTAAAAAACCTGTACCTTTGGGAGTTTTTTTGCTAAATATTGAGCTATTGCTACAAACTCATCCTTATGGGTAGGGATTGCTCAAGCTGATAAAATAAATCACATATAATTAACCTTTTGTTGATGAAACTTTTCAAAATATTATTTCTTTTTTTGATAAGTCTTTTATCAGCAACTACATATTCTCAGCAAATTAATACCGATTATTTTATTGAGAATAATCCCCGTAGCCAGGATTATAACCCTGCCTTCAAACCAAATACCGATTATTTTATCAGCCTTCCGATATTAGGAATGACACAACTGAGTCTTGGAAATAATTCTTTGACTGTAAGTGATTTAGTTTACAATGTAAACGGTCAGACTATAAGCTTTAAACACCCCACCGGTAATACAGATAAAGTGTATAATGTGATTCAACCCATCACCATGATAAAGGCAGATGCGCAGACCAATCTTCTGGCGTTTGGTATGCGCATTCAACGGGATTACCTTACTTTCTCACTTACTGAGAAATCAAGTGCATCAGTCGGTTTACCGAAAGAACTTTTTAATTTACTATTGTATGGTACACCTGACGCTATTCATTTGAATGCTTTTAATCTAACGAATCTGCAATCGAATATAAGTTTTTATACCGAAGCTGCAGCTTGTTATACCCTTAGAATTAACCGTGAATTTACTTTCGGGGCAAAAGTAAAACTCTTGTTGGGCAATGCTAATGTATCATATGCAAATCAACAATTAATTCTACTGGCTAGTACAGTTGACTTGAGGCTAACTGGAAGTGGGTCGCTTAATTATGCAGGTGGTCTACCCTTAACGCTGAATGTTCAGCCACTATCTCTGTCGGTAGGAGGAACTCCAACAATGCTCAATTTTCTGAACAAACCATCGGGCATTGGAACGGGGATTGATTTAGGAATCCGTTACCGGGTCGACGATAACATAGTGCTATCGGCTTCTCTGATCGATTTTGGCTTTATCAGCTGGTATAACAACGTCAAGAATTTAAACTTTAATATAGATTATAAATATGATGGTATAAAACAGATTAACGGCAATTCTATTTTTTTTCCCGCCAATATCTTTACAGGAACGGCTGTAACCGATTCATTACTTAAAGTATTAGATACCTCCTATAATATATCCCAAACTAAAAAATCATACACAACAGCGACTACAGCAAAGTTAAACATAGGTTTTGAATTTAAGCTAATGCAAAATCAGTTAAGCTTGGGTCTGCTTTCACACACTCAGTTTATAAGCAATACATTAACCGAAGAACTTACTGCCTCGGTCAATGCCAAACCAGTGAAATGGTTTAACGGAAGTCTGAGTTATTCAATACTGAACGGACGGTTTAGCACTTTCGGACTTGGTTTTGGATTAAAAACCGGTATCGTTCACTGGTTGCTTGGGGCTGATTATATCCCTTTTCAATCGGTCAAAACACCACTTACTATTTTAGGGATCAATAATTTCATAATCCCATATCAATCAGGAGTTTATAACATATCATTGGGAGTGAATATTGTGTTCAACAATTCAACTGCTAAACAGATGCATAATCGTACAGGGAGGTATGGATATGACCAGGATGATGATTAGGGCCAAATTCTCAGCAGATTTTTGCGTTTATACAGCAAAAAAAAGGAAAATAAACAAAAAATGGTTACCTTTGAAAGCTAAATTTACGCTCTCATATTCTTAATAAATAATTATTTACTTTCGCTATAAATATTAATTCACATGAAACGGAATTCAATTACTAAATCTACATTGTTTATTTTCAGTTCATTATTTTTCCTTTTTAATTCATGTATTAGTGATGTGGATTTGCTACATATTTCGAATGAGATAAAAATTGATCAATCCCTGGTTTTACCTATAGGCGAAGCTAAACTGACTATCAATGATATATTTATGAGATTTGGTATGCCTTCAGGAATTGATACGCTGAGTAATGAAATATATTATCAAAATACCTCAAGTACTGAATATACTTTTAAACCAGTAAATCTGACTGATTCTATAAAACCTTTTACAAAAACCTGTGCAGGAAGTTTGTCAAAACGATCTTCTTCAAGATAAGAGATAATGCTAATGTTGATTT
>JBAWXD010000243.1:0-5112 GCA_037144275.1 Paludibacter sp.
GGGTAATGAAACAAAATTCACAGCTTTTGATACTATTTTCGCAATAGAAAACCGGTTGAATTTCTATTTTTGTATCGGGATTTTGTATAACAATATCATTATTTTTTACAAACCTTAAATCAATATTATAAAATGTACAGATTACTAACGAAAGAAAAGTGGGCAATAATGCTGATGCTATTATGCTTCGGATTAACCCTGAATGCCCAAAAGAAACAAATTGTAGGAACCATAACCGACAAAACCAATGAACCATTGGCAGGTGTTACGGTAAAGGTAAAAGGAACGAAAGATGCTACTATTACGGATTTTAAAGGAACTTATTCTATTAAAGCCAGTTCTAATGCAACACTCGTTTTTAGCTTTTTGGGAATGGAAACTCTTGAAGTTCCAATCGAAAATCGAATTGTTGTCAATGCAAGCCTCGAAGACAAGGCACTTCAGCTCAACGAAGCTGTAGCTATCGGGTATGCTACAGTACGCCGTAAAGACCTGACCGGTTCGGTAGCCAAAGTGAACATGGCCGAAATAAACACTGCTCCGGTTGCAACTATCGACCAGGCGCTGGCAGGAAGAATTGCCGGAGTAAATATTGTGGCTGCCGATGCTTCACCGGGAGCTCAGGCTCAGGTAACCATTCGCGGAGGTTCACTTTCGCAGGATGCTTCTCCATTATATGTTATCGATGATTTCCCTATGGAAAACTTCGACCTTGCCACCCTCGACACCAAAAATATTGAAAGTATCGATTTTTTGAAAGATGCTTCTTCGATAGCCATTTATGGTTCGCGCGGAGCAAATGGTGTAATTATTATCAACACCAAACAAGGTACTATAGGCAAGCCTAAAGTGGATTACAGCTATAATATTTCCATGACTACCAAACCATCTATGCCCAAAATGATGGGACCATACGAATATGTGAAAATGCAGCAGGAAATTGCATCCAAGGAAAGTTTGAATCAGTATTCTACATTTTACAAAATGTATTTGAATAATGGGAAAGACTCATCAACCTTAGATAATTATAAAAATGAAGCAGGTTATAACTGGCCTGATTTGTTGATGGCCGCTTCTCCAACCCAAACTCATTCCTTGTCAATAAATGGTGGAACTGCTGAAACCAAATACAATTTTAATCTGGGCTATGTTGACCAACAAGGTGTTATTTTGAATACCGGTATGAATCGTTATAATGCCCAGCTTAGTCTTGAACAACGTTTTAATAAATCAGTTAAGCTACAGTTGAAAGCTACTCATAACACGATAATTACAAGAACAAATTCGGTGATGAACAACATGCGACAGTACCGGCCTACTAAAGGGCTTGGCGGACAGGATTTGTTACTGGCCGAAGTCGATAGTTCCATGTTGGCAGGTGGAAACCTCGATTACGGAATTGATGCTTCTGTTTTAGTTAATCCACTTCAACAAGCAGAAAATGAATCAGATGTGCGTACTCAGGGAACAACCACTGTTAATGGGAAACTGGAAATCCGCTTTTTGAAAGATTTTGTATTTACTACTGCGGTTGGAGGTACGTTTATCAATACCAATCGTGAGCAGTTTTATAATTCAAAAACTGTTCAGGGACTTCTATATCAGAAAAAATCAAGTAGCGATCCAACTTCCACAGCTACCACGGTAATTAATGCCAATGGAGTGAATGGGTTGATAGATAATCAGGATGTTTCAAACTTCCTGAATGAAAACCTGTTGACCTACCGAAAAAAATTCAATAAAGACCATTCGCTGGATGTGATGTTAGGGCTTACATATCAGTATAGCGGTTTTAAAACGGTAACAACACGCGCAATCAATCTCACTCCTGAATTTGAATACCTGGGGTTATATAACCTTTCATCCGGAAACATCACAACGGCTGGTTCAGGAACGCAAACAGGCTATAACGGTTCTGCCAATCAGTTATTGTCGTATCTGGGACGTATTAATTATACACTGCTCGACCGCTATTTATTTACAGTAAATTTCCGTGCTGATGGTTCTTCCAAATTTTTCACCACGAATCAGTGGGGTTATTTTCCATCTTGTGCTTTTGCCTGGCGACTGATTAATGAACCGTTTATGAATTCACTAAAAGATGTAGTAAGTGACGCCAAAGTTCGTTTAAGTACCGGTTCGGTGGGTAATAACCGCGGAGTAAGCGACTTCTCATATTTGCTGGAACTGGGTCAATTACAGAAATTCAGGGCATATACTTTCGACGGGATTACACTCAACAATGGTTTGGCACAGTATTTCTATCCAAATCCAAACCTAACCTGGGAAAAAACGACAGAGTATAATATAGGTACAGATTGGTCGCTTTTTAATGATAAATTGACTCTGACTGCTGATTATTATCGCAGAGTCACTTCTGACTTCCTGATGGCTAAAAATATTCCGTATTATGCAGGTTATTTTAATGGTTCAAACACACGCTACGAAAATGTGGGAAGTGTGTTGAATCAGGGACTGGAACTGACTATTGGAGCAACATTGGTACAAACCAAAGATGTAAACTGGACAGTCAATTTGAATGGTAGTTATAATACAAACAAAGTACTCGAAATTGCTCAGGGTAATGATGTGCTTATACAAGGCGGTCCGGATAATATCACTGCATTATGGATAGCCAAAAAAGGTGGAAACATTTCTCAGTTCTACGGATTTATGACAGATGGTTTATATCAGTACAATGATTTCACAAAAAATCCAAATGGAACCTATACGCTCAACCCTGGTGTAGTGCGTTTCAACACCCTGAAAAATGCCAATTACGGACCACAACCCGGCGACCGCAAATACAAAGATTTGAATGGTGACGGAATAATTGATGATAATGATCGTACCACTTTAGGTTCACCACTTCCATTCCTTACCGGTGGTCTTTCATCTACAGTAAGCTGGAAAGGTTTTTCACTTTCCGTATTCTTTCAGTACAGCTATGGAAATAAAGTGCTGAATTATAATGCGTTGAAATTTGGTGAATCGGGCAGGTACTGGGTTAGAGGTAATATGTACGAATCATTTGCCAATCGCTGGACTCCTGATAATACCAATACCGATATACCAAGAATTCTCGAATCGACCGGTGGAGGTGACGTAAGTGTATCCACACCCCGTATAACCGATAAATTTATTGAAGACGGTTCGTTTGTTCGTTTCAAAACTCTTTCGCTGAGTTATATGCTACCTTCAAAATTAGTATCGAAATTAAAACTATCCAACATCTCTGTCAATGTTTCGGCTCAAAACCTGGCATTATGGACTAAGTATTCAGGACAAGATCCGGAAGTGTCTAATTACAGCGGCGTAAATCAAAAAAGAGGTACTGGCTACACGGAAATAACCAACACAACTTCCTATTCTTCGATGACCGGAGGAATGGATAATGGAGCTTATCCCCGCTCACTGATTGTTAGTGGCGGTATTAATATAACCTTCTAAAAACTATAATATTATGCGAATCAAATTTTTTATCTTAGTAATAATCCCGGTAATACTCTTTAGTATTTCCGCCTGTGATTCTGATTTGTCGCTTACCAGTACAAAGCCAAACCTTCAGCACCCTTCCGAAGCATTGATGACCGGAATGCTGACTACAGCTTACAGTACACTTACAACAGACCGTAGTACCTATGGTTACGGACTCTGGGGTGCAATAAATGGTTGCGATACGGACGAATCTTTTTATAAAACCACGAATAATTCTGATCAGAATACCGTTGGGCTACACAATTGCAACAGTACTACCACTACCCAAATTCAGGAATTATGGCGAGCCATGTACGAAATCATAGAATCTTGCAATATTGTTATTGAAATGTCGAAATCGGTACAAATGGATGAAGCAAAAAAAGCCGATATAGTGGGTCAGGCAAAGACTTTGAGAGCTTTTGCACATTATATGCTTGCTGTTCAATACGGTCCTGTACCCATCCGAAATATACCTGTAGATCTAATGACAAACCTGGATTTGCCACGCAATTCGTTGAAGGAAGTCTGTTCGTTTGCGGTGAAAGAACTTCGTGCGGCTGTTCCGCTTTTGAAAGAAATTACCGAAAGACAAACTACCACCTATATCACCAAATCAGTAGCCGAAGGATTGTCACTCCGTGTTGGTTTATTTATGGCATCGCACGAAGCCATCAAAGATTCAAGCATGTATGACTCGGTAGCTGTTTGGGGAAAACAGTTAATTGAGCGTAATATACATTCACTCAATACTTCGGATTTTACCTATAAATCAACAGTTATACCGGGTTACGGAATGGTTTTCATGAGTAATATGATGAATATAGTTTCAACTGCTCAAAATAAAGAAGGAATGTGGGATTGTTCGTTTTATATGAAATCAAATCTGACCGGACCTTATCAGGCTTGGAATGGAGGGTATGTGAACGTTCTGGGTTCAGTTATAGGTATTGACTGTTTTGACCCCAATGTCAATACATCAACAATTGGTTATTGCGAATCTCAATTCCGACCACATGCTACGCTTTGGACTAAATACGAAAAAGGCGATGTGCGTCGCGACTGGAATATAGCTCCTTATGCTTACAAGAATGCAAACAATACCCGTTATAATTATATTTCGTACACTTTGCCAAGTGCAATGGGAACTCCTTCCATTCCGGCTAAATTACTTTTCGTGGTGAAAGGTGAAAAACTGGTGGATGAAACTGTAATTGAAAATGGCGGTGTAGGATATACCGACGGAACATATACCAGCGTGAAAGTGGAAGGCTATAGCAATGTATGGGCTTCGGGTTCAGTAACAACAAATACCGGTAGTGGTACCTTGTTTAGCATTACTGTTTCGGGTGGAGCAATTACAGCGGTAAAAATGACCGGAACATCGGCATCAGGTTATATGAATGTATTCTCAAGAGGAATTGGTAAATGGCGCAGAGAATATGAAATTATACCTTCGTACCTTGTCACCGCTCGTGAAAAGTATAACACTTCCTGCAATTTCCCTATTTTGCGCTATGCCGATGTATTGTTGATGACTGCCGAAGCTGCACTTTTCAAAAAAGGAGCTCAGGGAGCCAGCTCAACTGATGGATTAGCCTACCTAAATCAGGTTCGTAGCCGGGCAGGACTTGG
>JBAWXD010000244.1:0-5102 GCA_037144275.1 Paludibacter sp.
ACTATTACACGTTACTTAAACGGGGTAAAACCCATATTAATTTACACATGAAAAGAAAAAATTTCAGTACAATTACCGCTCGTCAGATAAGCCTGATGCTATTAATTGCTATTTTATTTGTCGGTTGCACAACCGAAGAAATAGTTATCGTACCACGTGATGCAGCCTCAGCAGGCAGTTATCCAGTTGTTGGTACTAGTCAAACCAAATATTGGAATGCCATTGGAGATATTATTACAGCACCTGCTACCGATGCCGCATTTTTTGGTCAGGATGCTCAATATGCGCACACAACTCCCGTTTACAGCAAAAGCAGCGATGGACTTACCGTTAAAGACGAAATTACCGGCCTGACATGGCAAAAAAGCTATGACAGTGGCACTTATTATTGGGGAGCATCTCAAGCTGTGGCTAACAATCTGAACAAAAAAAAATATGGTGGCTTCAGTGATTGGCGATTGCCAACCATCAAGGAACTTTATTCGTTGTGGAATGCAAGCACCGGTTGGCCATGGATTGATACAAACTATTTTGACATTACCTACAGCAGCGAGCAGGAACTCAGTCACGCCATTTTTTGGAGTAGCACAAAATATGCGGGAGTAATGGGCAATATAAGTGCAAATGGGGAAACGCCCGGCGCAGAACTTGCCTTCGGTGTAAATTTTGGCACCGGACACATTAAATCGTATAGCATCAGTGTCGGTCCAAAGCACTTCGTTCGTTGTGTACGCGGCAATCTTTCGTATGGCGTTAATTTGTTTCAGGATAATAACGACGGTTCAATTTCAGATTTGGCAACCGGCTTGATGTGGACAAAATCCGATAATGGTTCGGGAATAAATTGGGAACAGGCTTTGGCATACTCTCAAACTCAAAATAAAGCAAATTATTTGGGTCATAACGATTGGCGATTGCCGAATACAAAAGAACTTCAAAGTTTGGTAGATTACACACGTTCACCAACGACAACAAACGCAGCCAATGTAGGCCCTGCAATAAATATACTGTTCAATTGTTCCAGTATTATAAACGGTGGTGGAAAAGCAGATTATCCTTATTATTGGACTAATACATCAGCTATTTCACAACCCAATGGTACGTATTCAAATGCCTGGTATGTGGCATTTGGACGGGCAGAAGATGGAAACGGCGAAGATCTTCATGGTGCTGGTGCAGTGCGCTTCGACAAAAAGGTACTCGGTACCGGCCAAGGAGAAGAAAGGGTGTTGAACTATGTGCGATTGGTAAGAAATATCAAATAATCCTTGTCCAATGAAAAAATACCTTTTTATAATCTCATTTTTTTTATTTCAACTCTCTTTTGCACAAAATAATAAGCAAAACATTAGAGGCGTTATCACAGATAAACTTTCGCAAGTGACACTTCCTGGTGCTACTGTTCAAATAATTACTAAAGATGGCAACAAAGGAGCAAGTGCAGATGCAAACGGAAACTACTTACTGACAGACATTTCACCCGAAAGATATGAAATTAAAGTTTCTTATGTAGGATATAAAGATCTAATTATTCCAAATGTAGTGGTTACTTCCGGCAAAGAAACAATACTGGATATCACTATGGAAGAGAATTTACACCAACTGAATGAGGTTGTTGTGTCAGCAAATTCCAAAGACAGACCTATCAATAACTTAGCTCCGATTAGTGCCCGCATGTTTTCTGTGGAAGAAGTAAACCGATATGCCGGCGGACGAAGTGACCCCGCCCGATTAGCCGCTAATTTTGCAGGCGTGAGTGCGCCCGACGACAGCCGGAATGACATCGTGATTCGTGGCAATTCGCCGGTAGGAGTTTTGTGGTGCATCGATGGAATGAATGTTACCAACCCGAATCATTTTGCATCGGTAGGAACAACCGGTGGTGCAGTGAGCGCACTGAATACCAATTTATTGAAAAGCTCCGACTTTATGACTTCGGCTTTTCCGGCAGAATATGGCAATGCTATTGCAGGGGTTTTCGACTTAGGCTTTCGGAATGGAAATACACAAAAACGTGAAACTACGGTTCAGGCAGGTTTAATAACCGGATTGGAAGTTACAACCGAAGGACCTATCAGCAAAGAAAAAGGTTCGTCGTATTTGGTGGGTTATCGGTATGCATTGGCGGGTGTAGCACAAGCTGTAGGTATTGATATTGGCACCACGGCATTGCCTTCTTATCAGGATTTGTCGTTCAAATTGAACAGTGGAAATTCAAAATTGGGACGGTTTACACTGTTTGGTATATTGGCCAGAAGTAGTATTAACGTTTCTGGTGGGAAATCAGGGACATTGTATGGTGGTGGCAGAGATGGGCATAATTTAAGCAGTGAGATTGGAATTATTGGATTGAAACATTTTAAGCAGCTCAATGAAAAATCGTTTTTAAGTTCCAGTATTGGACTTAATTATTCAAATAACAATCAATTGGCTTACTTTGTCGATTCAACGGGATATTCATACAACACAGAAGAAAATACCACTACCAAAACGGGCTACAATTTTATGACCAGCTATAATTCAAAAATTAATTCGAGATTATTTGTCAAAGTTGGCGCACAGGCGGAAGTGATGAATTTGTATCTCTATTTGAGAAACAGAAGGGATGAATCGGAGAGTTGGAAACAAACCTGGGATTACAACAGTTATACCGCATTGGCACAGGTATTTGCACATGTAAAATACAATATTAGCGACAAGCTCACAATGAATGCCGGAATACACGCTCAAAAGTTCTTTCTGAACCATTCATACGCTGTAGAACCACGATTCGGATTTAAATATGAACTAAACAGCAATAGTAGTCTAAGCCTCGGCTATGGATTACACTCGCAAATGCAACCCGTCAATGTCTATTTTCTTCAAAATCAGCTTGTTGATGGCTCTTACGAATACAACAATAAAAACCTAGATTTCACTAAAAGTCAGCATTTGGTGTTGGGATACGATTTGCAGCCCTTCAAAGATTGGCGTTTGAAAGCGGAAGTTTATTATCAATATTTGTACGACGTGCCAGTAAACACTTTTTCGAGTACTTATTCCATGCTGAATACCGGAGCAAGTTTTAAAACCGATTTGGAAGATCATCTTACAAACACGGGTACTGGTAGAAACTATGGCGTGGAATTGACCATCGAAAAATTCTTCAGCAATGGATATTATGGCTTATTTACCGAGTCGTTGTACGACTCCAAATATACTGGAAGCGATGGTGTAGAACGGAATACGGCTTTCAATGGAAAATTTGTGTACAATGCTTTAGTAGGTAAGGAATGGAAAGTGGGTAAAGCAAAATTAGACAAGATAGCAACAGATATAAAATGCACATACGCCGGAGGTAGAGCCTACACACCTTTTGACTTGACAGCATCCAATGCAATTGGCCACGAAGTACTTTCAACCGATGCCTATTCAGCTTTTTATCCTGATTATTTCCGGTTGGATTTTAAAGTTGGATATACACATAACAGCCGAACAAAAAAAATATCTCAATCTTTCTCCTTAGATTTGCAAAATGTAACGAACAATAAAAACGTTTTTTCGCAAAATTACGATCAACGAAACAAGGCTATAAACACAAACTATCAGCTTGGATTTTTTCCGAATGTAGTTTACAAAATACAGTTTTAGAGTGACAAAGCTATGAAAACCCCCAAAAATAAATTTATACTATTTTATGCTGTAATTTGGATACTGGTCTTTTTGGGACCTTTCCTGAGAAACATGGATAATAATAATCCGGCTGGTTTAACCTATATGATTGGAGATTTGACAAATCTACTTATACTCTTCTTTGTTTTCCTGATTAATTTAGTGGTATTAGTACCTAAATTGCTGTTCAATAATAAGCGGACGCAATATGCAGTTATTGTGACAGTTATGATTTTGATTGTGTGCGTTATTGATATAATTATTCATCAGGGAAATCGACCACAGGGAAGCCATGGAATGCATTCAGAGAATCCATTTGCCATTCATGCTATTTTAGGTGCAATTTTCAATAATTTATTAACGGCTATACTTATTATTGGAAGTAGTACGGCGTTTGAATTGTTTGCAAAATGGACTGCCGAGCAGGAAATCAGAAAGGAAGTTGAGAATGTACAGCTCAAAACCAATCTGGCATTGCTTCGGAATCAGGTAAGTCCGCACTTTTTTATGAATACGCTTAATAATATCCATTCATTGATTGAAATGGATACACACAAAGCTCAGGATGCGGTAGAACGACTATCTACTTTGATGCGCTATTTGCTGTATGATTCTGCTCAAAACACGATTGAACTCCGAAAGGAAATTGAATTTATTCAGAGTTTCATAGGCTTAATGCAACTCAGACATTCCAACGAAGTGGAAGTTACAATGTTGATTCCGGAGCAAATTCCCGATATAAAAATTCCTCCTATGCTTTTTATTTCGTTGGTCGAAAACGCCTTCAAGCATGGTGTGAGTTATCCGTTGAAGTCATATATTTGGTTTGAACTAAAGACAGCTGATGAATCGTTATATTGCATCATCAAAAACAGCAAACATAAGAAAACGCCACAAAGTCAGGGCGAATATTCAGGAATTGGACTCAACAATATCAAAGAAAGCCTGAAGCTGCTGTATGGCGATACATACTCGCTTGATATTACCGATAAACCCACTGAATTTGAAGTAAACCTCAAAATTCCGTTGTTATGAAGATAAAATGTATCGCTATTGACGATGAACCTCTGGCAGTAAAAAAAATAGCCGGTTACATTGAGAAGATTCCTTTTTTGGAGCTGGTGGCTGAATGTCGTAATGCTTTTGAGGCAATGGAAATCATGAGCAACAATGAGATTCAGCTTCTGTTTATCGACATTAATATGCCCCACATCAGCGGAATGGACTTTGTGAAATCGCTTCGGGAAAAGCCCTACATTGTTTTCACGACAGCGTATAGCGAATATGCTGTGGAAGGATTCGAGGTTGAGGCAGTTGATTACCTGTTGAAACCAATCAGCTTTACGAATCTGCTGAAAGCGGCCAACAAGGTAAAAACTCAGATTGATTTAATGACGAATATCCCAAAAGAAATCAAAGCGGAAACAGTCCATCATTTGTTTGTAAAATCT